>JAEZLU010000005.1 GCA_023415075.1 Bacillota bacterium | reverse complement strand
CGGCAGAAAAGCGTCGGCATAATCGAGGAAATCCCCGAGAAAGGCATCGTCAAATACGGCAAACCGGCCGGCATCATCGCCTGCGTCGTGCCGACCACCAACCCCGACCTTACCCCGGCCGGCATGGCCATCTACGGCATCAAGGCCCGCGACGCCATCGTCTTCTCGCCCCATCCCCGGGCCAAGCACACCACCAACGAAACCGTCCGCCTGATGCGCGAAGCCCTGGAGAAGGAAGGGGCCCCGGCCGACATCCTTCAGTGCGTCATGAATGTCAACAAAACCATGTCGGAAGCGGTCATGGCCAAAGCCGACCTCGTCATGGCCACCGGCGGCCAGCCGACGGTACGGCGGGCCTACCGGTCCGGCAAACCGGCCTACGGCGTCGGCGCCGGCAACGCCACCATGATCTACGACGAAACGGCCGATCCGGCCGACGCGGCCCGCAACACCATGCAGAGCAAGACCTCGGACTACGGCTCGGGCTGCTCGGCCGACGGCAACATAGTAATCCATGAAAGCATCTACGACAAAACGCTCGAAGCCCTTATCAAAGAAGGCGGCTACCTGGCGAGCGAAGAAGAGAAAGCCAAACTGAGGGCCGTCATGTGGGACGCCGAAGGCCATCGCCTGGCCGACACCGTGGCCCGTTCGCCCCAGGAGATGGGTGAAAAGGCCGGCATCACCATCCCGGCCGATCGCAAGTTCATCATCGTCAAGGGCGACGGCATCGGCAAACAGTACCCCTTCTCGGGCGAGAAGCTGACGACGCTGCTGGCGGTCTACAAGTACGACGGCGAATTCGAAAACGCTCTCGACATGATGCGGGCCATCTACGAAGTGGGCGGCAAGGGCCACTCGGTCGGCATCTACTCGTTCGACGACGACCACATCAACCGGCTGGCTCTGGCGGCGCCGGTCAGCCGGATAATGGTCCGCCAGCCCCAGTCCAAGGCCAACGCCGGCGCCTTCACCAACGGCATGCCGATGACGTCCAGCCTGGGCTGCGGCACCTGGGGCGGCAACTCGGTGTCCGAGAACGTCCACCTGAAGCACTACATGAACACCACCTGGGTATCGCGGCCTATTCCCGAGGACCGGCCGCCAGATGAGGAGTTGTTCGGCGTCTTCTACGACCCGGATATGGAAAAGTAAAGGCCATGACAGCCCTGCCTTGCGGAGCAGTCATTTAATTACTGTAGCTAAATCAAGGTTGTCGAGAAAGTTCCAGATGCACGTCCTGGCTACACTGGCCGTGTCAGCGCACTTATCCGATGGTGACAGTCGGCACGATTTTTGTGCGGGCCGCCCGGAAAAGCGCGCTACCGTTTCCTCCGCGACCAATTTGCCGGCATGGTTTGCACAGGAAATGTTTACAGCATCGGCCGCGTACTGTGAGACGTACGCAAGCAAGCGCTTTGAGGAGCAACGCCGCAGATGGAACTTTATCGACAACCTGAAAGAGCGTCCGCTGGCTGCGGGCGCTCTTCTTCGATCATTCCGGCGATTTCTTGGGGGCAAGGCCGTTTACGGTCGCGCCGTTTTTTTCGCCGAATTTCTGGACGACCTTGCCGGACATGAGGATACCGAGGATGACTTGAACGGACGAGGGAATCTCGAGCAGGGTGCCGGTTTTGAAGCTGCAGACCGCCCAGACGACGAGGGTGCCGATGACCCATATCAGAAAGCCCAGCCGGGTGCAGGAGAAGCAGCCGCTGTCTTCCTGGAGGAATTCGAGATATTTCATGACGCAGGCTCCTTTGTTACATAAGATATTCTCTAATATCCTATGCACAGCCTAAGCGGGACGCACCTTATCAGTTTACTGGCCGGTACGAAAGCAGCGACGCCGTCAGCCGCGGAGCGTCCGGCCGGCCGGGAACTCTTTGACAAAGGCGATGAAGGCGCGGGCGGCTTTGGACAGGTAGCGTTCGGCGTTCCAGGCCAGGCCGGCCTGGATGGTGAGCGGATCGGCCAGCGGCCGGCTGACTACGGTGGCGTGCTTGGCGGCGATGGGGGCTAGCAGGAAGGAGACACCCACCCCCTCTTCAACCAGGCCGAGAATTGTTTCGATCTGGCTGGAGGAGAAGGCCACCCTCGGGCTGAAGCCGCTATGGGCGCACTCTTCGAGGATAAGCTGGCGGCTGTAGGTGTCTTCTTTGAGAAGGATGAAGGCTTCGTCGCGCAGGTCGCCGAAGGGGACGACTGCCCGGCGGGTCAGGGAGTGGCCGGGCGGCAGGCAGACGACGAGCGAGGTGGTGGCCAGCGGCGTCACCTCGAGGGGATAGCTGAGGTTGGAGGTGATGATGACGCCGACGTCGAGTTGGCCTTGTTCGAGATGCTCGCGGATGGCCATGGTTCCTTCTTCGGCTACGTTGAGCTCCACCTGGGGGTGAATTTTGTGAAAGCCGGCGAAGATGTAGGGAAAGAGAAAGGCACCGATCATCGACGGCACGCCGATCTTTAGCGAGCCCCGCTGGAGCAGCCGGAAATCGTTCATCTCGAGGACGGTGTCGTCCAAACGGCTGAGGATGTCGTCGACCCGCTGGCGGAAGGCCTGGCCTTCGAGCGTCAGGACCAGATTTTTTTGGCTGCGGTCGAAAAGCGTGACCCCCAGTTCCCGTTCGAGTTTCTGAATGGCTACGGTGACCGAGGGCTGGGCGACGTGCAGGCGGTCGGCCGCTTTGGTTATGCTGCCAAGCCGGCTGACGGCCTGAAAATATTCGAGCTGCCGCAGTT
>JAEZLU010000071.1 GCA_023415075.1 Bacillota bacterium | reverse complement strand
GATCGGCGTGCTTACGCCGCCTGTGGGCACGGTGCTCAACGTGGCGGCCGGCGTAGGCAAGGTTTCCATGGAAGAGATAATCAGCAAGGTTATGCCGTACATGTGGATCGAGATCGTCCTGCTGCTGTTGCTGACCTTATTCCCCGACCTCGTTCTCGTGCCGATGAGCTGGTTCATTCCCAAGTAAAGCAAGTACACGTTTGTGAAGTCCAAGGGCCTCCCGTTACGGGAGGCTCTGTTTCTTTGCGCAAGAAAAGTATTTCGACTACCGTGCCCTGGTGGATATTGCCAAACGGCGGCCGGCTATTTAGTATTAAGGTAGTGGGACCGTAAGGGGGGCGGAATGCTGTGAATGATATTATTCTGAAACTCGAGCAGCTGGGATTTTCGCCGTATGAGGCCAAGGCTTACTACGCCCTGCTGCGCAAGCACCCGGCCAACGGCTACGAGGTCAGCAAGATCGCCAAGATTCCCACTGCCAAGATATACGAGACTTTGCAGCGCCTCAAGCAGAAGGGTACGGTTATCGAGTCTGAGACCGGCCGGTTCTACCCGCTACGGCCGGCGACGCTGATGGCGAGGCTGCGACAGGAGTACGCCGCAGCCATGGAGGAACTCGAGGCGCAGCTCAGCGAGACCGAGCCGCTGCCGGATATCGAGCTGACGATGAACCTGAATGGCTACGACGCGGTTATTGAGCGGGCAGTCGGCATTATTAACGGTGCTACCAAGAGCCTGATGCTGTCGGTGTGGCCGGACGAGTACGCCCTGCTGCGGGCGGCGGTGCAGGCGGCCGGGGAGCGGGGGGTGACGGCGGTCAAGGCGGTGTTCGGCGCCGTGGCGGCCAGCGATGACTTCGCGGTCAGTCTGGTCGACTGCGGCGATTATTCGCAGGCCCGGCTGGCCAAGCGGCTGACGGTGATCGTCGGCGACTCGCGCGAGGTGCTGATCGGCGAGGTCGGCGACGGCGGCGAGGCCGAAGGAGTCTGGACGACGACGCCGGCCATCGTCCTGGTGGCCAAGGAATATATCCGCCACGATATCTGGGGCCATGAGCTTATCGGGCTGGTAGGCCCGGAGCGGTTCCAGACGATCTGCGACCATAATCCGTTGCTGGCGTATCTGATTAATAAGCGGTGACTGAAAGATATAACAGACTTGTGATTACGGCCGCTGCTGTCGGCGATAATCGCCGCCCCGGTACTGCCGGCTGCGGTGGGGCGCCTGAGCGGTGGTTGGAGGCTGCCGGGTCGTCGGCGGCACAGATTTAACGGCAGGAGACCCTACTAGCATGGTAGGGGCTTCATGTTTTTATGGCGCAGTTGCTATCAGGCCACTTATCTGCTAAAATGGTATATATTTGAAAAATATCCATTTTAAGAGGTGATTCATAGTTTATATGGAAGTATAGCCACAGGAAGCCGATCGGCTGTCGGCTTTAAGACGAAGACGAAGGAGAGTTGTCATGGATGTTTTGGAGCAGAAGCTAAGCGAAGTTTTCGGCAATCTGCCGCCCTTGTCGCCGAGCGCGCGGCAGATGGCGACCAAAGTGGTCCCATGGGTTCTCATTGTCTTGGGTGTTCTTGGGATGCTCGCCTGGCTTTCGACGATCAGCGTCTTTTTCGGCATAATGGGAGTGGCCAGCCATTTCGGCGTAATGGGCCCAGGACTATTGATGATCGTTCATCTCATACTTGCCCCGATCGTGCAGGTGCTCGTCCTCTACGGCGCTTATCTGATGCTGAGCAAAAGGCGCCAGGGCTGGCGGATCGTTTTATATGCGCTGGTGTTCGGGGTTGTCACCCATCTCCTGGCGATCAGCATTTTGGGTCTTATTCTTGATTGCGTTTTCGGTTATTTACTGTTCCAGATAAGAGAATTCTACATCGAAGCCTGAGCAGGCTGCCGCAGGACAGCCTGCCAATAGCAAAGCCCGGGCCTTTGACAAGGCCCGGGCTTTTTTACCGGCCAGAAGGGGCCTTAGCTCCAGAAACTGATGACCCAGCAGGCGAAGGTGACGAGGATGGTTTCCAGCAGGAGAACGGGCCGGAGCGAGCGGAGGAAGTCGGCGTCGAAGTAGTCGAGGGTGACCAGGAGGCACATATGGGCCGGCGACAGCATATGACCGGCTTCGCCGGCCACGAAGGCGATCATGACGAGGCTGATGTCGCCGGGCGACAGGAGGGCGATGAAGGGAAAGGTGATGGCGACGAAGCCCTGCGAGCCGCCGGTCAGGAGGCCGCCGATGAAGGCGATGACGCCGACGATGGCCCCGGCCGGTATGGCGATGCTGTTCAAGAGGGCGGTGATGTCGGTGACAAGGCCGGACAGGCGGAGGATGTTCTGGAAAAAGAGGATGCTGAGGATGCCGCCGAGCATGCGGGCGTCGAGAGCCCGCCGGAGAGTGGCCAGGATGGCGGCGGCGTCCTGCCGCAGGAGGAAGGCCATGACGGCGACGACCAGGGCCATCGACAGGGCGGCGCTCATCTTAAAGAAGACTACAAGGACGAAGTTAGCCAGGATGGGGCCAAGGGCCAGGGTAATGGCCCGCCGGGCCGAAGGGTCGCCGCCCTGGCTCTCGGTCGGTGGCGGGGCGCCCTCAAGCGGCCTCAGGGGAGCGATAAGGAAGACCCAGCCGAGGGCCAGGGAAAAGACGGTTATCCAGGACATGCTGACGACAAGCTCGCTCAAGGAAAAGCCGGAGAGTTGGCTGGCCAGCAGCATGCCGGTGAAGATAGGATTGGAGAATTCCCAGACATGGCGAAACCAGTAGTTGACGGTGGTCTTGGCGTCGGCCGACAGGCCGTAGGCTTTGCCGGCGCTCTCGACAAGGGGCGCCGAGAAGATGGCGCCGCCCAGCGATGGCAGGAAACCGAGGAAGGAGGGCATGATAACCAGAAGCAGGCGTTCGCTGCGGAAAAGACGGCGGGCGGTGGCCATCAGGCCGTCGATGATGCCGCCGGTCCTGAGCTGGAATTCAAGGCACATCACGAAGTAGAGGGCCAGGATAATTTCCCAGGTGCTGGCGGCGGTGGCGGTGGCCCCGGCGGCATCGGCCAGCTTGGCGGCGGTCGGCCCGGTCCAGAAGAAGAGGACGGCTGAGCCGGCCAGCATGGCCAGCCCCATGGGTACTTTACGATTGAGTAGGAAGACGATGACGGCAAGGATGACTAATACTTGGATGACGACGAGCATGCAGCGGGTGCCTCCTGTTTATGGGTATTATGCAATATTCCATGCCAGGGCCTGTTTACCTGCCGGCAGTGGCAATTTCCGGGTGACGAGGCGTTTTTCGACACCGGGCGGGCGTTCCGATGGGCTATTTATGCAGATTTTTAGCAATTTTGGCAGCAACATAAGACATAATGGGGAATTCATATTCGATATTAGAGATTTATTGCTAAAATAGGTGCATTTGGAACTTTCTGGGCAACCTGGGATTGCCTAAAGTCTGAAAAATAGCGGAAAAATCCACGATTTACCTCTTGCGAACAGGCTGGAGGTGTGATAAACTTATATCTCGTCAGGCGGAACAAGTCGTTGCCGGCCGGGCCGCGAAATAGCGGCAGGGTCTTGACATAAGAAGCCGGCTATTATATAATAAATTTTGTCACAAATGACGACTGTATCGCTGGCGTAGCTCAATCGGCAGAGCACGGGTTTTGTAAACCCGCGGTTGGGGGTTCGATTCCCTTCGCCAGCTCCACCGAAAATTTACCGAAGTTCATACGGAGGGGTTCCCGAGTGGCTAAAGGGAGCAGACTGTAAATCTGCCGGCTATCGCCTTCGGTGGTTCGAATCCACCCCCCTCCACCACAAAAACCAATTACGGCTTCCATATATCGCGGGGTGGAGCAGCTGGCAGCTCGTCGGGCTCATAACCCGAAGGTCGCAGGTTCAAATCCTGCCCCCGCAACCAAGTAAATAACGGCCGACGGTTCGTCCGGCGGCCGATTATAATGCTGATGTAGCTCAGTCGGTAGAGCGTATCCTTGGTAAGGATAAGGTCACCGGTTCAATCCCGGTCATCAGCTCCATTTTATTGGCGGCGTAGCTCAGTTGGCTAGAGCAAGCGGTTCATACCCGCTGGGTCCGCGGTTCAAATCCGTGCGCCGCCACCAATTCGC
>JAEZLU010000243.1 GCA_023415075.1 Bacillota bacterium | reverse complement strand
CGTTTCCATAAGCTTATAATGGATATTGCCGTTCTTCCAGTACAGGGCCGCCGACATTACCGCATCGCCGATGTCGGTTCGGTTTTCGTTAACGCCGAGGTGACCGGCAGTTGCCTTGATATCGGCGTAGCCCACAGGCGCAAGGGCGCCGATTTGTAGCCGGCCGCCGAGCACCGGCTCCCTGAAGGTGTAAAAGCCGCCGATGTAGTTGTAAAATGCCTGGGCCTTAAGGGAGACATGAACGGTGCCTCTGAGCACGGCCGTCTCGGCCTTGCCGCTGTAAAACAGCATCTGGTTGGCGAACAGAAAGCCGGGCTCGGGCGCCACCGCGGTGGCGAAACTGGTGGCGGCTCCGGGGAAGTAGTAGCTTTGCGCACCTTCGGTGGCCTGAGCCGCGGGCTGCCCGAAAAGCAGGCAGCAGGCCAGCACATGAACAATAAAGAGCAGTCGCTTCATAAGCGGGTTCTCCTTTACTTCTAGCAAAAGTTGACAAAACGAATATATTGGTTTTCTCTGGAATTCGCGGCAATTCCTTCCGGCAGCACCAACTGCCGGCAAATAATATGCTTCGAAAGTTCAGCCCAGTCTTATTAAGCGCTTTGACGACCGCCGGGCCGTAAGGCACCGGCGAATTACCTGCCCGGCGAATGATTCCGCCGCCGGGGGAACATTATAATAGGTATTTAGCAAACAGGAGCGTGATGGCAGTGGCGGGAAAGGTCAATCCGGTGATCTGGTTCGAGATTCCGGTGGCGGACATGGCACGGGCCGTGGCCTTCTACGAGGGGGTGTTCGGCTACAAGCTGACCGCCCACGACATGGGGCCGCGGCAGATGGCGATGTTCGACATGCAGCCAAGCATCCCGGGTATCGGCGGGGCCCTGGTGAAGGAGGCGACCTTCGTGCCGGCCTATACCGGCACGCTGGTGTATTTTTCGGTGGCCGACATACCCGGGACGCTGGCTAAGGTGACCGCCGGCAGGGGCAAGGTGCTGGTGCCGGAGACGGACATCGGCGAGTACGGCGCGGTCGCCTATTTCGAGGACAGCGAAGGCAACCGGGTCGGCCTGCATACGATGTGACGGCCGCTGCTGTTTTCAGCGCGACTCTGACCGTATTCGAAATTATTGCCGCAAAATCTGTGACCCCTGTCGAAGGGCAGAGGTTTTTGCTTATGTAAAAATATGGAAAATGGGTTATAATAGTCTGTAACAACTAAAGCGGCTGGAGCAACGGAGGCGGGGCCGGATGAGAAGACTGGGTATCGCGATAGTCGCCTGTTGGCTTGTTGCCGGCTGGTGCCAGAGCGCCGTCGCCGCTCTGGTCCCCGAGCTGATAACTCTCCAGCGGGTGGACGGCAGCGGCGTGTACGCCCTGCCGGCCGGGGCCAGGCTCGAGGAAATCCTGCTGGACGGCCAGCCGACCCGCTATGTGCTGGTCAAGGACGGCAGCGAGGTCGACGTGTGGGGCGCGCGGGCCGATTCGGTGGTCGAGGCCATTATCGTAAGGTGAGCGAAGCTCCGGCAAGGCCGGGGGCTTTTTTTTGTGCAGCCGCCCAAAAACAAAAAACGAAATACTGCGATTTGCGGTGATAACGGGAGCATACCGTCCGCCCAGGGTGAACGTTGCCGATAATCCGTCTTTACAGTATTTCTTTCCTTTAGCATATTAAAGTAAAATAGGCAAAGAAGCATTAATTGCAGGAGTGATATTAGTGAAAAAATGGATTGCCCTGGTACTTGTCGCCATGCTGATGATAACCCTGCTGGCCGGCTGCGGCACCAGCGAGCGGAAAAAAATAATCGTCGGTCTTGACGACAACTTCCCGCCGATGGGTTTCCGCGACGACAAGAACACCCTCGTCGGCTTCGATATCGATATGGCCAAGGAAGCGGCCAAGCGGCTGGGCATGGAAGTGGAGTTCAAGCCGATCGACTGGAACAGTAAGGAGGCCGAGCTCGGCGGCAAGCGGGTCGATGCCCTGTGGAACGGCCTGACGATCACCGAGAAGCGCAAGGCTAACATTCTGTTCACCAACGCCTATATGGAGAATAAGCAGATAATCGTCGTCGCCGCCAACTCGCCGATCAAGACCAAGGCCGACCTGGCCGGCAAGGCGGTCGGCGTCCAGGACGGCAGCAGCAGCATCGAGGCGGTGGAGAAGGAAGCGGCGGTTGCCAAGTCCTTCAAGGAGCTCAAGAAGTACCCGGACAACGTGGCCGCCCTGATGGACCTCAAGGCCGGCCGCATCGACGCTCTGGTGGTGGATGAGATCGTCGGCCGCTACTATATAGCCAAGAAGGCCAACGAGTACGCCATCCTGAGCGACAACTTCGGCTCAGAGGAGTACGGCGTGGGTGTCCGCAAGGACGACAAGGACCTGCAGGCCAAGCTGCAGAAAGCCCTCGACGATATGAAGAAGGACGGCACCTCGGCCAAGATCTCCCAGCAGTGGTTCGGCGCCAATATCGTAAAGTAAGATAAGAGCGATGAGATTGCCGCCAGGCAGTCTCATCTTTGTAAGGAGCATTGCCTGTGGAGTATATCCTTTCGCTGATGGGCCCGCTGCTGAGCGGGACGGCGGTGACGCTCGAGATGTTCTTCGTGACCATCGTGCTGTCGCTGCCTCTGGGCCTGGCGCTGGCCCTGGCCCGCATCTCGAAGCTGCGGGCGCTCGCCGGCGCGGTGGGCGTATATATCTGGCTGATGCGGGGCACGCCGCTGATGCTGCAGCTGCTGTTCATTTACTATGGCCTGCCGTTTATCCCGTTCATCGGCGTGACTCTGCCGGAGTTCCCGGCGGCGGCCTGCGCGTTCGTGCTGAATTACGCCGCTTATTTTGCCGAGATTTTCCGGGCCGGTATCCAGTCGATCGAGCGCGGCCAGTACGAGGGGGCCAAGGTACTGGGCATGACCTACGGCCAGACCATGCGGCGGATCGTCCTGCCGCAGGTCGTGAAACGGATTCTGCCGCCGGTCAGCAACGAGACGATCACCCTGGTAAAGGATACGTCGCTCATCTATGTGCTGGCGATGAATGATCTTCTCAGGACGACGCGGGCCATCGTCCAGCGGGACTTCGACACGACGCCGTTCATCGTGGCTGCGGTGTTTTACCTGGCGATGACTTTCGTTCTCACCCGGATGTTCGAAAACCTGGAAAAGCGGTACGCCGTGTATGACGAATAGAGGTAGCAGCATGATCGCGATGACCAATATCCATAAGAGTTTCGGGTCGCTGCCGGTGCTCAGGGGCGTGTCGCTGACGGTGGCCAGGGGCGAGGTGGTGGCCATCATCGGCCCGTCGGGCTCGGGCAAAAGCACCCTCCTTCGCTGCCTATGCCGGCTGGAGGCGATCGACCGCGGCAGCATCGCCGTCGAAGGCGAAGCGCTGGCGACCGAGGGGGCCGACGGCCGCAGCCGCTACGCCGCCGAGGCCGAGGCCCGGCGAATCTGCCGGAAGATGGGCATGGTGTTCCAGCATTTCAACCTCTTTCCCCACCTGACGGTGCTGGACAATCTGCTGGAGGCGCCGCTGACGGTGAAGGGGCTGACACGGGCCGAGGTGCTGCCGGAGGCTGAGGCGCTCCTCAGAAAAGTCGGCCTGTGGGAGAAGCGCGACGCCTACCCGTCCCGCCTGTCGGGCGGCCAGAAGCAGCGGGTGGCCATCGCCCGGGCCCTGGCGATGAAGCCTGATATCATGCTGTTCGACGAGCCGACGTCGGCCCTCGACCCCGAGCTTACCGGCGAGGTGCTGCGGGCCATGCGCCAGCTGGCCGACGAGCATATGACGATGGTGGTCGTCACCCACGAGATGGCTTTCGCCCGCGAGGTGGCCCACCGGGTGATCTTCATGGACGACGGCGAGATCGTCGAGGAGGGCACGCCGACCGAGGTCTTCGGCCGGCCGCAGATGGAGCGGACCAAGGCCTTCCTGGGCAGCGCCCTGTAAGGCGGCGGCGCGCGGAAAAAGGCCCCAGCCCGTATAACGGGCTGGGGCCTTTTCGGCGTTCCGGCGGCTAGCGCAGCGGTCCGTCCAGCTTTTTCAGCAGCTTGGCCATGTTGCGGCCCAGCGTCTGGAAAGTAACTATCCCTTCTTCGTCCTTCTGGACGTCGCCCGGCTCAAGGGCCAGGGTCATGTTCCAGTAGCTCGAGCCGGGGATGACCATCTCGGCGATGCCGAAGAAGAAGTTGATGGCCGAGTAGACGAAGTTGGAACCGGCCCGCCGGACCGCTACGACGGCGGTCCCGACCTTGCCGCGCAGCAGGTCGCCGTCGTTGGCTTTGTTGACGAAGCCGCAGCGGTCGATGAAGGCCTTGACCTCGGTGGAGACGTTGCTGAAGTAAGTGGGCGAGCCGATGATGATGCCGTCGGCTGCCTGGATCTTGGCGATCAAGTCGTTCATTTCGTCGTCCCGGCGGATGCAGCGGTTGTCCCGCGTCTCGAAGCAGCGGCCGCAGGCCAGGCAGCCGAAAACTTTGCGGCCGCCGAGTTGGACGAGTTCGGTCTCGATGCCCTCCTTCTCAAGTTCCGCCAGCACGATGCGGATGCTCTGGGCGGTGTTGCCGTCAACGCGGGGACTGCCGTTAAAAGCGACTACTTTCATATACACCCTCCATTCTCTTATGCTATAATAATAGATAGTAATATCGATATTGGCAAGTACGTACTTATTTGTGCTATAGTATCTTTTTAGATACTGTCAAAGATATTTTTGCCGACAAGGGAGCGAGCAGGATGATCAGTTATAACGGCAGCGAGTACCAGTGCTCGATGGAGCTGACGCTGGATATCATCGGCGGCAAGTGGAAGGCGCTCATTCTCTGGTACCTGGGGGAGAATACGCTGCGGTTCAGCGA
>JAEZLU010000301.1 GCA_023415075.1 Bacillota bacterium | reverse complement strand
GCCAACCCCGGCAGAGTATTGCACGCATTTCCCCAGAACCCTTGCCAGGCCTGTTTCAGCCCCGGATGGCGATAATAGCGTAATACCCAAAAGAAACAGACGGTCAGACAGGCGGTCAAAATTCTGGTCGGGTTCGTCCAGATATGAGCCTGCTCCATAACGGTGATCAGAAGGATCATCGCCGCGGCGGCGAAGAGCAGTGTGACGACTTTTTTTGTGTTCTCCCGGTCAGGACCGATATCGCCGCCTTCCTCCGGCATCGCCGGGGCCGGCCGGTCACGATACTTCACCGCCTGCAGCTTTTTCTCCATTAAAACGGATGTAATAATGCCGGCGATCGCCAAACCGGACGTACAGGCAAAAATACCGAACCACTCCGCCCCGGTCGCCTGCATGGCCAACATGACACTGGCCGCGCCCGGCGCCCAGATCGTCGACATGGCAAAGCCCCTGGACTCGGCGGTAACGATAAAGCGTTTATACTCGTTAACCCGGCCACTTATGCTGCCGTTGAAAATGGAGAACACCAGCGGAACAGCCCCGAGGCTCAATAACGCGCCGAAAATGTGGGTTGCCAGATGCAAAAACAGCGACAACGAACCGCCGCTGCGGAAATGTTCCCTCAGGTATTGCCTTAATGCCAAGTCATACCGGCCGACGGCAATTGGTACGATAAATATCTGCAAAACTGCGACGGTGGCGACAATGGGCAGCATCGATCTTACCCCGGCAGCGAGCGTGGAAAGCGGCAGTTGATACTGGCAAATGAAGGCGGCCGACAATAAAAGAAAAAAGTATACCGGCCTTTTATAGGAACTCTCCATGCAAGTCAGCGCACTGGCCAGAATGACCACACCGGCAGCAAAGGCAACATGGCCGAAAAATATCGGATAAAGCGGAGAAACCAGCAATAACCCCGCCATACCGAGGATGGTTGTTTTGCAGACCGTCTTGCCCACGGCTGTTTGCCTACCTTTAATCAGCAGCAGGCGGCGACGTATGCCAGGTGCAGGCGGCGGCGACACCTTCCGCGGACGGCTTTTTGTGCCTGTTGCAGGGGTTTGCGCACAGTTGACCGATATAAAGACACATTACCGTCGGCGGCGGTACCCTCGGCGGCAGTTCGGCGCCGCATTTCTTGCATTTGCCGTTATCCCGGAAGCTGTAGGCATTGCAGACCGAACATTTAACCGGTTTTTCCTGGGGCGGTTTACAGCCCCCGCAATAGGGGTTACAGGACCAGCACACGATAATCCCTCCCATGACCCGCTGCTACATGTCAGAGCCGCGCATCCGGCGAATGCAACTGCAACGAAAACAGCCTATCCCCTGCTGCTGCCGCACCGTTGCCCGACCAGCTATAATAGCCAGGAGCCAGTCCATTCGGCATCAACATCGGATAGACTGTACTTCGTCTGCTTTATACTCCGCTATCGCGGCAGTACATTACTTACTTTTTCAGGTCGGGGTTGTACGGAGCTTCTTTGTCATACTTCGTTGTGCCATAGTTCTGGCCAGGTTTCTGAGCCAACGGATTGAGCGGCTTTTCAATCTTGCGGGGCTGCGGGGCCTGGGGCTTATCAGCGTTATTGTCCGTCATGCATGTCCCTCCTTCCTTGTGTTATTAAAAGACGGATAAAGCTGTAACACAAAAACGCATACTGCCACGAGTCCCCTCAAGAAGAGGGGACTGCATGGCATTATGCTTCGAAAGCGGGCTTACCTTTCCCGGGCTTGCGCTTAGGGGACGAACATCATCATTTTCTTGCCCTTTGCGGCCATCTTCTTGGCCAGTTCTTCCACCGGCCCGTATTCCATGCACTGTCCCAGGCAGTGAACGACACAGGGCGGCTTCTCGCCTTTTTCCGTCCTTGACTCGCAGACGTCGCAGAGCGAAGTGGGAACCGGGATATAGTTCCATTCCCACTTGTCGCCTTCCATCTTGAAGGGCCCAACTTGAGTCAGCTTGATGCCCCATTGTCCGCGGGGGATATTTTTTTCGTTCTTGCACGAGACTTCACAGCTGTGGCAGCCTGAGCAATATTCGTAATCGATCAGTAAACCGTTACGAGCCATTTTATTTCCTCCTGTCGCTATTCTCTCCAGCCGGCCAATTTACTGCGGCCGATCTAAGCATCAGATGCCCTTTTCAATCCGGTAGACTTTGCAGATCATCTGTTTGGCCGGGCAGCCAAAGCCGAGTTTGCCGATGTGCTTGTGGGGAATCAAGGTGTTGATGTTCGCTTCCCACACGCCGAACAAGTTCGGCTCTTCACCCGGCTTCTCGGGGAACCACCAGCCGTGGGTGGCGTGGACGACCTTCGGGTGAATGGTCGGCGTAAGCTTCGCCCTAGCTTTGGCTTTGCCGAACATGTTCTCCATCATAACCCAGTCGCCTTCGATGACGCCGAGCTGGGCGGCAGTTTCGGGATGGATCTCCATTTCCGGATCGGGATCGATTTCGCGCAGGGTCGAAATCTGTCTGTGCTCGGAGTGGAAGGAGGTGAATTTCCGGGCGCCGGTTGTGAGGATGAGCGGATACTCCTTGAACAGTTCCGGCGTGCTGATGGGGCTGTAAGGCGGCTCCATGTAGTACGGCAGGGCATCTTCGCCCCACGCTTCGAAGAGCGTCGAGGTCAGTTCGACCATGCCGGTGACAGTGTTGAAGCCGGGTTCGCCGTCGGCGCGGAGTTTGCCTTTTTCGAACTTGCGGTATTCGTACTTGGGCTGGTACACGAACTGTTCCCGCAGGTCATTGAAGTCAATGCCCAGCTCCGGCTTGAGCTGCTTGGTGAAGAAGTCTTCGACGCTTTCAAACGGCCACATGTCGGGGTGGAGCCGTTTGCCCAGCTCGATGCAGACCTCGATGTCGGACTTGGTATCGCCAACCCGGAAAGCTTGGTTGATCGCCCCCAGGAAGACGGCGTTGCGGCCGAAGTGGGTGACAACCACGCCATCCATCTCGGCGAAGGTGGGCAGCGGCAGGAAGACGTCGGCGAAGGCCATGGCTGTCGGCGTCATGAAGGTATCCTGCACGACGTTGAACTCGAGGCTCTTGAGGGCGCGGTACCAGCGGTCAGGCTGGGCCGAGCAGGTCGGGGTGATGAAGTTGCTGCTGTTGAACCAGCCCATCCGGAGCCGATAGGGCTTGCCGGTCTCCAGCGTATCGAGCGTTTCGTCCGGGTGGGTGGTCGCCATGGCGGTACTGAGGGCCGGCCATTCTTTGGCGCCGATCCGTTTATCCCACAGCTCATCCGACAGGTTGCGGCGGGTTTCCATACGCCATTTGCCGAGCAGCGCCGCCGGCGGTCCCAGAGTGATGCCGCCGGGCACGTCGAGGTTGCCGGTGATGGCGCACAGGGCCAGGATGGCGTGACCGAGCTGGACACCGTTCGGGTTTTCGTCCACCGCCAGGCCCCACTGAATGGCGCCCGGCTTGTTGGTGGCGATGAACCTGGCGACTTCGCGGATCTTTTCCGCCGGCACCCAGGTGATTTCGGCGACTTTCTCGGGCGGATACTGCTGGACGCGTTCCTTGAGCTCGTCGAAGCCGTAGGTCCAGTTGGCGACAAAATCCTTATCGTACAACTCCTCGTTGATGATGACGTTGAGGAAGCCGAGGGCCAGGGCGGTATCAGTGCCGGGCCGCAGCTGGCAGACATACTCGGACCGCGTGCCCAGCCAGGTCATCCGCGGGTCGATGGAAATAATCTTGGTGCCGCGCTTCCTCATGTCGAGCAGCGAGTGGCCGAAGAAACCGTCGGGATTGGACATCAGGGGGTTCTTGCCCCACTCCATGATCCATTTCGGCAATACATAGTTGGGGTTGTCGTACCGGTCGGGATAAGTGCCGGCGAAGTCGATCTCGGGATAACCGGCGCCAAGGATATAGTCGGTGATGGAGCAGCGGGGACCGTAGCAGGACCAGCCGCTCCAGGGGTAGCAGACGTTCGGCGTGCCGATGGAGGCGAAGCCGAGGGGGTAGTAGTACAAACAGGCCTGCCGGCCGGTGCCGCCGAACACGACTATGGATTCGGCGCCATGATCTTTCTTGAGTTGTTTAATTTTCGGCACGATGATGTCCCAGGCCTCGTCCCAGGATATCTTCTGCCACTTGTCCTTGCCGCGGTCCCCGGGGGCCCGCTTCATGGGCGAAGTGATGCGCTGGGGATGATGCACGTACTCAGGCAGGGATAGGCAACGGATACACAGCCGTCCCTGGCTGATGGGATGATCGGGGTCGCCCTCGACTTTGACCAGGCGGCCGTTCTTGATATGAAGTTTCATGCCGCAGCCTACGGGATGGTCGCCGGGAGGAGACCAGCCGCAAGTTCTGACGGTATAGGAACCGTCGGGATTCTCTTGCTTCCATTGTTTGTTCACAGTCTCACCAACCCTTTCAAGAAACTTGTTTTCCTAGAGCTACAAAGTTCCGCCGGGGGTACTCTCCTACCCAAACACCTCCTCCAGGCGTTGCCCGGTCCCGTCTGGATGACATCATGTCTTAGTCAAATATTAACCATGCAATATGCGTGCCAGTTCGGCAACATCGTCAAAAATCGCTCAACACCGCGGTGTATCGGCTTTTTTTGTCCGTCGGGCCGCCACGGGAATAATCTCTTTTTGGGAAGGAAAATTGCCTGTCAGATCATAGAAAGCGGACTAACATGGCTTAAATCCTGCTATCCGGTTTTGCGATAACAGTTTCATTTTAGGACCCTATCCCGCCGGCTCGATACGGCAGGGGAGGCCGTTATAGGTGGCGGTCCCCACCAGCGGGTCGGCCGTTTCGTAATCGGCATTTGTCAGCACATTGGCGTTGGCCAGCCATACGCCTGCCAGGCAGGGGTCGGTCCCCGCCATCTCCGGATACCACCAACCGTATTCGACGCTCACCACATCGTCAAGCATGGAAGCCAGCTTCAAGGTAAACCGGACCCGCCCGCGCTCGGTCATCACCCATACCGGACTGCCGTCCGCCAGTCCCAGCCTGCCGGCGGTAGCGGCGCTGACCTCGGCCCAGGGTTCGGGATGGACGGCCCTTAGCGCCTCGAACTGGCGAAAACTCGAAGCGAAGTAGGGCTGAAACCGCGCCCCGGTGATAAGCAATAGGGGAAACTCCGGCGTAACCGCCGGCGGCTCTTTGGGCACCGGCAGCGATTCGCCGCCGAGTTGGTCCAGCAGCTGGCAGTACAACTCGATCTTGCCGCTGGCGGTGGCAAAGCCCGCCGGTCGGCCTGTCTGCCTGTCAGGCTGCTCATGTTTGCGGTACTCGGCCTGCGAAGCGTACAGGCCAACCTGGCAAAAATCCTCCCAGGTCCAGCCGGTAGGCGCCAGGCTGGCTGCCAGCGCCTCGGGCAAACTCGCCCACGGCCAGTCTTTTTCCTGCCCGAGCCGCAGCCCCAGTTCCCGCCAGAAGTCGTAGTCGGGACGGCGCTCGTAATAAGGCCGGACGGCAGGCGCGCCACCATAGGCCACGTTCGCCGTACCCGCCTTTGTCTCCAGGAGCGGCCGCTCGAGGGCGCCGGTGCTCGGCAGCACATAGTCGGCCAGCATCGAGGTGGGGGTCGGGAAAAGCTCAAGGACGACGAGCAAATCGAGACTTTTCAGCGCCTCGTAAACGAGGCGGCTGTCCGCCTGGGTCAACAGCGGATTGGTCGCCATGACGATAAGCGCCCGAATGGGATAAGGTTCGCCGGTCAGCATGGCCCGCCAGACAAGGTTGGGCTGAGCCGAGGTAAGGTAGCGCATCGGCAGACGCTTGCCGTGCCGGAGCGTCAGCCGGCGAATCCGCTCGTAGGCCTCATAAGCTTGCAGCCCCAGCCGGCCCAACTGCTTGCTGCGGGCCGCGGGGGGAAACTGCTCGCTCAGCTCGAGATCGAGCTCGGGGATAAAATCGGGCATCTCCGATAAATGGGAAGCGCCGGGCACATCGAGATTGCCGGTTATGGCCCGCATTATCGCCAAAGCCCGGTGGGTAGGAACACTGTTGCCGCCTATCTGATCGATGCCGCGGCCGGTGAATAAGGTGGCCGGGCTGCTCCCGGCATAAAGACAGGCCGCCGCCTTAACATCCGCCGCCTTGACACCGGTGACGCTCTCGACGTACTGCGGCGAGTAGTCAGCCACATGCCGGGACAACTCAGAGAAACCGTTGCACCAGGAGTTTACGAAACCCTCGTCGTAAAGCCGCTCGGCGATTATGACGTTGAGCAGCCCCAAGGCCAGCACGGCGTCAGTTCCCGGCCGCACCGGCAGCCAGAGGGTGGCCAGCTCGGCCGTTCGCGTCCGCCGTGGGTCGACCACGATCAATGGTTTGCCGGTCCGCCGAAAGTGGATAAGCTGGCGCCACAGCAGCGAGTTGTCCGACTCGGCCGGGTTGGTGCCCCAAAACATGGCGCAGGTCGTAAGCTCGGGCTCGAGCTCGCTTTCGATGGTCCAGCCGTAAGTCAGGGTGTTGACCAAGGTGCCGGGGTTCCAGCATATTTGCCCGATGCCCACATTGTTGGGACTGCCGAAAAGACTCATGAAGCGGTGGAGCGGCCAGTAAACGGCGTGCGGACCGCCGATGCAGGTGGCGAGCGTCGCCGGACCGTAGCTCTCCTTAAGTCCTCCCAGCTTTGCGGCGATTTCAGCCAGCGCCTGCTCCCAGGATATCCGCTGCCACTGCCCGCTGCCGCGCCCGCCGACCCTTTTTAGCGGATAGTTGATCCGCCGGGGGTGGTCAAGAAACTCGGGCGCCAGCCGCCATCGCCGGCAGCCGCGCTGGATGCCGGCGTCCCCGGGATACTGGTCGGGGTCGGGGCCAACCGCCGTCACCCGCCCGTCCCTCACCGTGGCCATAAGGCCGCACTGGTAGCCGCAAAAGCGGCAGTTCGTCTTGACAAGCTTTTCCTGCGACATGTCCATCAGCCTCGAATGAGCTTTTCGCTCAGCTTATTGCCGGCAAGATCGGTCAGTTGATAAGCGCAAAAGGGTACCTGTCTGCCTCCCGGCCCGGCTACCAGCATGCTGCACTCCCGCAGCCGCCGAAGGTCCATGCTGGAGGCATCCATGAAATTGAGCACGGCGATGGATAAACCCTGGCCGCAATCACCAAACCGCGCGGCGGCGATATCCCAGAATACCGACCCCTGCGGGCTGTCCGGGTTGTAGTAGTCGTCGTACTCCTGCCGGGAAATGAGCCGGGTCAGCGGCCTGAGGCCCTCCTCGGTTTCCAGCAGATAGGTGGCCGAATCACACAGAGGCGCACAAGCGAGCGGCCAGAGATCATAAGGCTCCAGCAGGCCATGGCTTTGCGCGGCCAGCATGAAGGCGATATCGCCCATCGTCAGCCGGCGGCCGGGCTTCACCTCGAAGCGCCCCGACCCGAAGGCCGGCTGATAGGCGATGCCGACCACGACATCGCGATTGTCCAGGGCGAAATCGAGAACCGCCCCCATTTGGTCGTCGTTGACGCCGCCGATTACCGTCATCGCCAATGCGACCTGCACGCCGGCCGCCCGGCAATTTTCAATTGCTCTGAGCTTAACGGGCAGCAGATCCCGGCCGCGGATCGTCCGATATACCGGGCCGCTCAGTCCGTCGAACTGCAGATATATCCCGCTGACCCCCGCCGCGGCCAGTTCCCTGGCATAGGCGGGCTCGCCACCGATAACCACCCCGTTGGTATTGACCTCGATGGCGGTGAAGCCCACCTCGCGGCCAATCCGGACGACGTCCGCCAGATCCGGCCGCACCGTCGGCTCGCCGCCCGTCAGCTGGATACTGGTTTCAGGACCGGTCTTGGCCAAGATGTCCCTGAACATTCCCTCGACGGCTTCCAGACCGGGATCGGGCGGCGCGGCCTGCTGCGCCGGCTCCGCCGCCATGAAGCAGACCGGACAACGGAGGTTGCAGCGCTGGGTAAGTTCGATCTCCACCAGTGTCGGCTGACGGCGGTGGGAAGTGCACAAGCCGCAGTCAAGCGGGCAGCCCCGGCGGGCAGCAGACGGCTGCTTGGGCCGCACGCAGGGAAATTCGAAGGAATGGAGCCACTTATAGTGGTCGACATCCGGCCACAGGTAGGTTGTGAACGGACCGTGCTCGGGACATCTCTTTTCCTGATAGACGGCCCGGCCTTCGGTCACGACCTCGGCGGCCACGACCCGCAGGCACTCGGGACAGAGGCTTTCGGTATGACTGAGTACAGTTCTGGAGGTGGTATTTTCAGCTGGATGCATCGCCAGTCTCCCTGTCTATTTACTCTTCCATGCTTGTAAAAAGGGTTCGTCGCCCCGCGGCAGACGCGAACGGTATTTCAGTTCGCCCGGCAGCCAGGTGCGGTCGCCGCCGGCGTACACCACGAGGTTGCGCATGACAAGGCCTCCCGCCAGCACCAGGGCCGCCCCCGCCGCCTGCAAAAAGGCTGTCGGCAGGAGCACCAGAATCAGCGGTACCAGCGTGCCGGCCAGGATAAAGCCGTATTTGAAGACCGCCGAATATGCGCCGCCGATCCATTTCTCGGCCGCGGCGGCTTCGGCCTCGGTGGCACCGCTGCGCTTGACCCACAGGTAGCTGAACCAGAGGAGCGACTGGACGGCGAGCAAGGCGGCGATTATCGCCGGGAAGCTCTTCACAACCTCGCCGGAGGCCGCCGGGGCTACAAGCATGGCGCTCAGGCTCTGGGCGGCGAAGGCGGTGACGAAGGAGGACAGCACGAAAAGACTGGTCATGCCCGGGCCGACCCAAAAGGGACGGCCTTTATGGCGGCCCAGCAGGATGCCGGGGTAGGTGGCGACGACGAGGCCGGCAGGGATGAGGAAAATGGCCACGAGTTTACGCAAGATAGTAGCACCGCTCCAGGGGAAGACGGCGAAGGAAAAGGTGGTATAGGCCAGGCCGGCGCAGATGGCCAGCGACATTACCCAGGCGCCGACGGTGAGGATGGCCTTAGGGTTCATGAAAACCCGCCAGGATTGCAGGGGCCGCCCAAGCTCGAGAATCAGGAGACCCGAGCCCAGGGCCATAAACGCCGCCCCCAGGAAACTGCCGAGGACCGAGGTCCGGCCCTCGCCGGCGAACAGGTCGACAATACCGACTATGACCAGCATGGCGCCGCCCATGCCGGCGAAGAAGAAATCCACGGCCAGCATCCAGCCCCAGCCTTCATGCTTTTGTGACATAGTCCAGCCACCTCCTATTCGTAAATGTAAAAGGCGTAAGGCTCGGTGCCAAGCTCTGACAGCAGGCGCACAGTCCTTTCACCGTTCACGAGTTTGTATACTTCGCTGGTCTCGTCGTCCAGGTCGCCGAAGATGCGGGCCTTCTGGTGGCAGGTGTTGACGCAGTACGGCAGTTGGCCGGCATCGACCCGCTCCTTGCAGAAGTCGCATTTCTGTACAGCGCCCGTTGCGTGGTTCTTGACGCGGGCCCCGTAGGGGCAGGCCATGACGCAGGCCAGGCAACCCACGCACTTTTTATCCTCGACGAAAACGATGCCGTCTTCGCGGCGCTGGGAGGCACACGTGGGGCAGGCGTCTACGCAGGGCGGGTTATCGCAGTGCATGCAGATGAGCGGTAGATGGACCATGCTGAGGTGGGGGTAAACGCCGGTGGGCCCTACGGAGGTGACGGGATTGTAAATCATGTCGATTGGCAGGTCGTTGTTCACCCGACAGGCGACGGTGCACGAATGGCAGCCGACACAATGCTTGAGATCGAATACGATAGCATAGCGCGCCATGCTACTGGCC
>JAEZLU010000292.1 GCA_023415075.1 Bacillota bacterium | reverse complement strand
AGTTCGTCGATGTCTTCGCGGCTGCGCAGGGGCGGGGCCATCTTGGCGAAGGTGCCGTGTACGGTCACCGCTTCCTTGGTCAGGGTCAGATGATGAGGGCAGACCTCGGCGGTCACCCTGAGACCCTCTTGTTTGGCCCGGCGGATTAGCTCGACGCTGCGGGCGGTGCTCAGATGCTGGAAGTGTACCCGGCCGCCGGTGACCCGGAGGATTTCGAGGTCGCGGGTGATGGCTACCGCCTCGCTGAGCGGATCGTAGGCAGTCGGCCAATATAGTTTGAGGGAAGTATCCTCTTCGTGGAGGGCGAGGGTTACGCCGAGTTTGCCGGCCAGCCGCAGGGCCTGGTAGAGCACAGCCGCCCGGTCGATGAAGTTGCCGTCGTCGGTGAAAATGCGGACGCCGGCCGCCGCCAGCGTGGCCATGTCGCAGAGATCGCGGCCCCGGAGGTCGCGGGTGACGCTGGCAGCCTGGATTACCCGGACCACTGCCTTTTCGTTGATGATCCTGGCAATTTTTTCCCAGGCGCCAAGGTTATCGGGTACCGGGTTGACGTTGGCCATGGCCACCAGAGTGGTAAAGCCGCCGCGGGCGGCCGCCAGCGTTCCGGTCGCCATCGTCTCCTTATGTTCGAAGCCCGGGTCGCGCAAATGGCAATGAACATCGACCAGGCCGGGGACAACCCAGCGGCCGCGGCAGTCGACGACTTCGGCTCCTTCGGCGGCGATGGCCGGGGCAATTTCGGCGATCCGGCCGCCGGCGACCAGTAGGTCGGCCACGGTATCAAGACCCCTGCCGGGGTCGATTACCTGTCCCTGTTTGAAAAGTATTTTGGCCGGCGCAGCGGTCGGCGGTTTTTCCATGACAGTCACCCCTGCTAGTGTTTGGCTGCTTCGATCTCACGGATGATATTTTCGGCGACCGCCCGCGGGTCATCGGCCGAGTAGATCGGCCGGCCGACCACCAGGAAATCGGCCCCCAGCTTGAGGGCCTGGGCCGGCGTCGCCGTGCGCGACTGGTCGCCGTTCTCGGCCGGCGACAGGCGGATGGCCGGGGTGACGATCAGGAAGTCGTTGCCGCAAAGCGCCCGAATTGCACCCGCTTCCCGCGGCGAGGCGACGACCCCGTCCATGCCGGCCTCCTTGCACATGACCGCCATCCGCAGCACCGACTCGCGGATCGGACTCTGGTAGCCGATCTCCACCCAGTCGGTCTCGCTGATACTTGTCAGCACGGTTAGTGCCAGCAGCTTCGGCCGCGGCCGGCCGGTGCGGGCCGCCCACTCGTTGGCAGCCCCGGCGGCCGCCTGCAGCATCTTCGAGCCGCCGGCCGCATGCAGCGTCAGGAAAGCAGGCGAAAAATCGCACAGCACCTTGACCGTCCTGGCCACCGTTGTCGGTATGTCATGCAGTTTAAGATCGATGAATATTTTTTTGCCCCGGCTGGCCGTCTGGGCCAAAAGGGCGTGGCCCATGCCGTAAAAGGCTTCCATGCCGACTTTATAATAAAGGGCCAGCTCCCCCAGATCGTCGACAAGTCTGACAGCCTGATCAAGGGCTGGCACATCAAGGGCCACGATCAGCTTGTCGGCACCTTTCTTCATTGTCCATTACCTCCCCGGGCTCCCTGTGTATGGCGGCTTAACCAGAACCGCCGCCAGTTCGGCGGCGGCCTTAATAATCCATTCTTTACCTCCGGCCCTTTTCCTGCAATAATTTGCAGAAAAAGGGTGAAAGAAAGCGGGAAATTTGCCGGACTAGAAGCCGGCCGTCTTGGCGATGGCCAGGGCGGCCTGCGGGACATAAACCTGGCCGGTCTGGGGAATCATCACCGCCAGTCCGGGCAGCAGGTAAGCCGTCTGGCCGATCTTGAGGATATTGGTGTTTACCGGCAGTTCCAGGCGCAGGACGCCTTTCTCGGCCCGCAGCACCGGCCGGTTGGCGTCGCTGGTGTCGAGGACGGCCTTGGCGCCCAGGGCGGTGAAGGCCTCGTTAGCCGGCACGAACAGCTTGCGGTCGACGGCCGCCAGGTCAAACCCCAGGGCTTTGGCAGTTATGGCGGCAATCTGGGTGTTTTCGATCAGGCCGGCCGGTTTGCCGGGTCCGTAAGCGTACAGGAAGACATCTTCACCGGTATGGCCGCCATATATCCAGGCTATGGCCGAACGGGCGCTCAGCATCGGCCCGACGACGGCGGCAAGAGCCCGCCCCTTGCCGGCCTTTTTGATTTTGGCCACCTCGGCATCCGTGAGGTCACTCAGGCCGTAGTAGCGCATCATCACCAAACGGATATTGGCATCCGAACGGTCGTCGTTTAAGAGCTCGGCCACGCCCTCGCCGGTCAGCGCCGCCTGTTTGAGCGGGGTGATCAGCCGGTCATACGGCATCTTATCGTATATGCTGTAAACCTGCGGCCCGCCGATAGCCAGGCCGCCGTTGCCGTGGTCAGCGCAGGCCAGGACCAGCGTCTGGCCATCCTTCTTGGCAAAGTCGAGGGCTATCCGCACGGCCTCGTCGTAGGCCAGGAGGTCGCTGATGACGCCGATCGGTTCGTTGGCGTGGGAGGCCCAGTCAACCTTGCTGGCTTCGACGAACAGGAAGAAGCCTTTGTTGTTCTGGTTAAGGAGTTCGATGGCCTTGGCGGTCATCTCGGCCAGCGACGGTTCCCGGGGCGCCAGCAGCTGGCGGTCCATGTCGTTGGCCATGGCCTCGGCGGCGAACAGGCCCCAGGCCTTGCCCCGCTTCAGGGCGAGCATCTGGTCGCGGCTTTCCACGAAAGCGTAGTCGCGCCCTTTAAGCACATCCACCAGATTTTCGCCGTCGGTGCGGACGCCGCCGGCCTCAGTGGGCAGCAGATAGCGCGTGCCGGCGCTGAAAACGACGTCAATATTCCCGTAGACCTGCTGTTTGGCGATCAGGGTATACTGGTCGCGGTAGGGCGTGTGGGCCGAGAAAGCTGCCGGGCTGGCGTGCTGGATGTTGGAAGTGGCCACCAGGCCTACCGCCCTTCCGCTCAGCTTGGCCCCCTCGAGTACGGTGGCCACAGGTTTGAATTTCAGGCCTTCGCCGATGGCGGCGACACCCGGCACGCTCGTTTCGGCCGGCAGGATGCCGAGAAACTTGCTGTTGCTCTTATGGCCGCTGGCAAAGGCGGTGGCCGCCGGCGCCGAATCGGTTATCACCGACTCCGCACTGTAGGTGCGGACCGCGCCCACCAGAATGTCGTCAAGGGCCAGCGGTCCGCCCTTGTACCAACGGGCCAAGGCGATGTGGGACGCCGCCGTGCCGTCGGTCATCAGGAAAATCACGTTTTTTACCGGTTTTTCGGCCGCCGCCGCCAGGGACATGCAGGCCAGGAGTACCGCGAGAACAAGGAATACCGCCAGCGACCGCCTGGCATAGCTTGCAACCTTCATAAACTCAACCCCTCCCCAATTTATCATGCCGTTCCGTTAATAACCCTTGGGCACTATGTATTCGGGGCACAAATCAGCCCCGGTGACATAGCCTATAATGATCAAACCGCAGGAGGTCGAACGAATATGCCGGGCACCCTGCCGCCGACGCCCCCGGAATCGTTAACAGCCCCGCCTTCGTCAATAACTTCGGAACCGATTCTTGAATTGGCGCCAAGAACAGACTTGTCCTCAGCCGCCTTGACGCCCGGTCCGTCATCCGTGGCCAACCGGGTGTCCGCCATAAGCTCGGACCCCTGTCTGTCTATGCCTGCAAGCCGTACTGCGACAACTCAGCTGGCCCGCCTGAATAACCGCGTCGCTCCCTTCAGCTTTTTCCTCACGGCTGCCGAAGGGATTCTCCTCTGGTTCCTTCTCTTCTTCCTATTCGCCGACATCTGCCCGCCCTTTTTCGCCCGCTACGTCTGCCAGGCCTGCCGCGACGGCTGCGACAATTAGCGGCCGTCACTCGACCCGGAAAGTGTACTCGCCGGCCGGCTGCCCTTCAAGGATAATCTTCACGGTGTACCGTCCCGCCTGCCAATAGCCGGGTTCATCGTTACCCCAGTTGGCGGTGAAATTGGCGGTAGCCCATTCCTTGCGCGGCCGGAGGACGCCCTTGCGCTCGCCGATCAGCTGACCGGCGGCGTTATAAGCCTGGATGACCGCCGAAAACTCGCTGTCAGCCACTTTGTAGTTGTTGTTTTTATAGACGACTTCGCAATAGATATGGCGGGCCTGTTTATTAAACCTGCTGGCATAGGAGCGGTCCTTGAGGGCCGGCACATCCTTGCCGGCCTCGAAAAAGCGGACCTGCTGGATTTCGGCTTTGACGGCCGCAGCTGCCGGTTTGCCGCTTGGCGGCGGGGCTACCGGCTCGACTGCCGGCGCCGTGTTCTGCTTCTGGGGAACCAGGCCGTCAACCCATGACCGCAGGCTCTTTTCCAGGTCGCCGAGCCCCGGAGCGGGTTCGCTGTTAGCCGTATCCAGCGCCCGCAGGCTGCCGACCACGTTGCCGACAAGGCAGCCGCCCACTGTCAGCAGCACGGCCACTATCAGCACCACGGCGACAAGTTCCTTCTTGATGAGCTGACGGTTACCGTCCATGCCTATCCCTCCCGAGCACGTCCCGATCAACTACGGCAGCAATTGCCATCTGCCCTATCTTATTCCACAACCGGCAGTAAAATCCTACCCGCGAAGCCGGTTTCTCCGTCAGGCGGCTGGTAAAAAACCGACCAAATCCGCCCCAAACGAAAAGCCCGCTTGCAAAAACAAGCGGGCTCAGAGTGTAGACAAGCCCAGGCTGGCTAGAAAGGCCCAGATGCAAGGCGCACCGGAAAAGCGCGCCGCGCCGCGTACTGCGGGACGTACGCAAGCAAGCGCTTTGAGGAGCAACGCCGCAGATGGGCCTTTATCGACAGCCTGGGCCCGCTTGCAAAAACAAGCGGGCCGAAGCGTATCAGCCAACATATTGTCAGTCGACCGCCGGCCGCGGCAGCAGCCCGGCCCGGGATACGATCTCCGGCAGGGCGGCTTCCCAGCCTACCGGCATGATATGAATGCCTCTGACGCCGGCCACGGCCTTAAGCTGGCCGATGAGTTCGACAGCAATGGCGATGCCTTCGGCCTGAGGATTTTCGGCCTTAGTCATCCGCTCGATAAGCTCTTCCGGAATGCTGATGCCGGCGACGTTGTCGCGCATATAGGTCAGCGCCCGCACCGATTTCACCGGCAGCACGCCGGCCATGATGTTGACCCGCTCGGCCAGGCCGGCCTGGCGGACAAGCTCCATCCAGCGGGCAAATTTCGCCACATCGAAAATGGCCTGGGTCTGAATGAACTGGGCGCCGGCCCGGACCTTCTTGGCCAGGCGCAGCACCCGCAGCTCGACCGGGTCGCCGCAGGGATTTTCGACCGCGCCGATATAGAAGCGGGGCTCGGCCTTCATTTCCTCGCCGCTCAGCATTTTTTTCTCGTCGCGCATCCTTTTTACCAGGGCCACCAGCTGGATCGAGTCGATGTCGTACACGTTCTTGGCGGTGGGATGATTGCCGAAGGACTGATGGTCGCCGCTCAGGCAGAGGACGTCGCGGATGCCCAGGCTGTAGGCGCCGAGCAGGTCGCTCTGAATGGCGATGCGGTTGCGGTCGCGACAGGTCATCTGGATGATCGGCGTGCCGCCGTTGGCCAGGACGTGAACGCCGGCGGCGATACTGGACAGGCGGACGACGGCGCTTTGATTGTCGGTCAGGTTGAAGCCGTCGCAGCAGCTTTTCGATTCCTCCGTATGGCTGATGATGTTGGCGGCCGAGGCGCCTTTCTGGGGACCGATCTCCGAGGTGACGACGAAATGGCCGGCGGCAAACAGTTTCTCGAGCTTGCTCTCGGTGGTCAGGTGGGTCGTTTCGCTCATAGCAGCACATCCTCCCTGACATACTTGCGGGGACCGCCGTCCCGCGACTTCGACCAGTCCTTGACCGGGAAAACTTCCGTCAAGGCGGCCTCGCGGCCCTGGCGTTTGAGCTGCTCGTAAATGAGCGTCCAGGCGCAGGGGATGTCGGGGTTAACCTCGCATTTGCCGCCCTCCGAGCCGCCGCACGGGCCGTTCAGTATGCTTTTCGAGCAGCGGATGATCGGGCAAATGCCGCCGGTGCTGGCGAGGATGCACTCGCCGCACAGGCCGCAGCGCTCCTCCCAGACGCCGTGCTCGGTGGTGCCGCCGATGAACTTGGTGTTCTGGGCCGGCACGATGAATTTGGCGGGGTAACGTTCGGCCAGATACTGGACGCCGACGCCGCAGGCCAGCGAGACGACGCAGTCGACGTCGTCGACGGCCTCGGCGAGTTTCTCGACATATTCCTTGTCGCACTGACGCTCAAGCGTCAGCGTGGCCGTTTCCAGGCTGCCGCCCTCTTTCTTCCGCAGCATCCGCAAAGAAGTGGCCAGGATGTCCACCTCTTTCTGGCCGCCGGACAGGCAGACGGTCACACAGCCGCCGCAGCCGGCCACCAGTATCTTCTTGGCGTCGGCGATCTGGGCCGCAATCTCGGCCAAAGGCTTGGGTTCGGCAACAATCATGGGCTTTTCACCCTCCTTCTACGCCCCAAATGTCAATAAGGCAAAATCGCTACTTGGCCGCACGGTTCAGCGGACTCGGCCCGAGTTTACGGATACGTTCGGTCATTTCCCGGGCAATTTCGGCAAACCTCGGGCCCATCGAGCTCGACAAATTGTACATCTCCAGCCGTTCGCCGCCGATGCCGATCTCATCGAGAATCTTCTTGACGCGCTCGACCCGCTTGCGGGCCCGCACATTGCCGCGGAGAAAGTGGCAGTCGCCTTCCATGCAGCCGGCCACGTACACGCCGTCGGCGCCTTCCTCGAAGGCGGTTAGCAGCAGATTGTGCTCGATCTTGCCCGAGCAGGGCAGCTCGATCATCCGGATGTTGGCCGGGTACTGCAGGCGGAGCGACCCGGCCAGGTCGGCGGCCGAGTAAGCGCAATAGTAGCAGCAGAAGGCGACTATCTTCGGTTCGAACATACTCATGGCCGCACCCCCACGAACAGGCCGCGAATCTTGTCGAGGACCTGGTTATCCTTGTAATGGGGCAGCTGGATGGCCTTGTTGGGGCACTCGCCGGCGCAGCTGCCGCAGCCGTGGCACTGCACAGGTTCGATATAGGCTTTGCCCCCGTCGTCGATACAGGGCACGTTGTAGGGGCAAATGCGCACGCAGGTCAGGCAGGCGGCGCATTTGTCCTGATCGACGGTGGCCACGATACCGCCGGCCATCAGGCTCTTCTGGGCCAGGATGGTCGCCGCCCGGGCCACCGCCCCTTCGGCCTGGAAAATGGTCTCCTCAAGCGCCTTCGGCCCGTGGGCGCCGCCACAGAGGTAGATGCCCTGGGATGGGAAATCCATCGGCCCGAGCTTGGCATGGGTCTCGACGAAGAAGCCGTCCTCGTTCACCGGCACCTTCAGCATAGTCGCCAGGCTGCGGGCGCCGGCGGCCGGCACCGTGCCGGACGACAGGACGACGAGGTCGGGCGCCAGGGCAACGGTGGCCTTGAGGCCAGGCTCGTAGACCTCGCAGGTCAGGCCGGCGGCCGTTTTGCTGACTACCGACCGGCGGTCGGGCGTGTAGGCCAGGAAGCGGATGCCCTTGGCGCGGGCCTCCTGGTAGTAGCGCTCGCGGAAGCCGTAGGTGCGGATATCGCGGTACAGGATGAAGATATCGGTTTCCGGCTGCCGCTCTTTTAGCTGGAGGGCCGTTTTCACCGCCTGGCTGCAGCAGGTGCGACTGCAGTATTTGAGATCGTCGGTGCGCGACCCGGCGCACTGGATCATGACGACCTGCCTGGCGGCCAGCGGCCGGTCGCCGGCCAGCAGCTCCTCGAAGGCCGTCGTGGTTACGACCCGCGCGTCCTCGCCGGCCAGATAGCCGGCGGCCGGCCGTTCCTCGACGCCGGTGGCGACGATGACCGTGCCGTGGTCGAGGCTGCTGGCCGTCCCGTCCCGATGGCGGACGGTTGTCGTGAAATGGCCGGCGTGGCCGGAAAAGTCGGCAACTTCGCTATTTGTAAACACTTGTATCTTTTCGTGGGCTGTCACGGCGGCGGTCAGTTCGCGCAGATGCCGCTGTACGTCGCTGCCGTCAAGGTCGCGGTAGATATGCCTGGCCTGGCCGCCGAGGGCCGCCTGCCGCTCGACGAGGTAGACGTCGTAGCCCTGGTTGGCCGCCGACAGAGCGGCCGTCAGGCCGGCCGCGCCGCCGCCGATGACAAGGGTGGCCGGCACCACCGGCACGGGATGAAGATACAGCGGCTCATGGTGGCGCACCTTGGCCACGGCCATGCGGACAAGGTCCTTGGCTTTCTCGGTGGCTCCGGCCGGTTGGCCGCGATGGACCCACGAGCACTGGTCGCGGATATTGGCCATTTCGAAATAGAACTGGTTGAGGCCGGCCTCCCGCATCATCTCGCGGAAGAGCGGCTGATGGGTCCGGATGGTGCAGGAAGCAACCACCACCCGGTTGAGCTTCTTCTCGGCGATGATTTCCTTCATCCGCTTGAGGGTGTCCTGCGAGCAGGTGTAAAGGTTATCCTGGCAATGGACCACGCCTGGCAAGGAACGAGCGTAGTCGACCACCGCCGGCACGTCGACGACGGCGGCGATATTGATGCCGCACTGGCAGATGAACAGGCCGATTCGCGGCTCCTCGCCGCCAACCTCCTGCTCGGGCGGGTAAACCTTCTCGCGGATTAGGCTGCCGCGGGCGGCGGCCAACAGTTCGCCGGCCTTGGCGGCGGCGGCGCTGGCGCTCATCACCGTCTCCGGGATGTCCCGCGGACCCTGGAAGGCGCCGGCGACAAACACGCCGGCTTTCGAGGTCTCGGCCGGGCTGAGCTGGCCGCTGGCGGCGAAGCCGTAGTCGTTGGCGGCGATGCCGGCCGTCGCCATAAGCTCGGCCGCCCCTTTGGGCGGCTGGACACCGATCGCCAGCACCACCAGGTCGAATTCCTCGTCGACGATGGCGCCGCCCTCGTCAATATATTTGATGAACAGGTTGCCGCTGACCGGGTCTTCCTTGACGGCCGAAATCATGGCCCGCAGGTAGCGGACACCGCCGCCGGCCGCCGCGTCGACGTACTTGTCGAAGTTCTTGCCGTACGAGCGCATGTCGAGATAGAAAATCGTCGGCTCGATGCCGGCGTCATGCTCGCGGGCGATCAGGGCCTCCTTGGTGGAGTACATGCAGCAGATGGAGGAGCAGTACTCGGCACCGCCGCCGTCGCCGCAGTCCCGCGAGCCCACGCACTGGATAAAGGCCACTTTGCGGGGGGCCTTGCCGTCTGACGGCCGGGTGACGTGGCCGGCGGTCGGGCCGGTGGACGACAGCAGCCGTTCGAACTCCAGGCTGGTCATGACATTGGCGTAGCGGCCGTAACCGTACTCTCCCTTGAGACGGGCGTCGTATGTTTCAAAGCCGGGCGCCAGCACCACGGCACCGACCGGCAGGGTCAGCGTCTCGTCGGTGTCAGCGTGGCGGATAACCTTTTTCTTGCAGGCCTGCTCGCACTGGAGGCACTCGCAGCAGCCGCCGCAGTTCAGGCACCGGCGGGCTTCCTCCATCGCCTCTTCCCGCGTCAGCCCGAGGGCCACCTCGCGGTAGTCCCCGGCCCGCTCTTCGGCCGGGGCGTAGCCCTGAGGACGGCGGGTCGCCGGGTGGACGGGGGTGTCGGCCGGCCGGCCGAGTTTCTCCCGGGCCGGCTTTTCCCGGCCGGCGGCCAGGTCGGCGCCGCTCAGGTAACGGTCGATCGAGACGGCCGCCTCGTGGGCGCTGGCCACCGCCTCGATAACCGAGGCCGGTCCGTGGGCCACGTCGCCGCAGGCGAACACCCGCGGGTCGCCGGTGGCCTTGGTCAGCGGGTCGGCGGCCACCAGGCCGCGGCTGAGGGCTACCTTGTCCTCGCCCTGCAAAAAGGCCAGATCGGCCGCCTGGCCGATAGCCATGATGACAGTGTCGGCGGCAAACTGTCTGGTAACTCTCTCGTCATACTGGGGCTTGAAACGCCGCTCGTCGTCGAAAACGGCGGTGCAGGCCTTGAATTCGACGGCCGTGACCTTGCCGGCGTCACCGACGATGCGGGTCGGCCCCCAGCCGTTATTGATGACCACGCCCTCGTCCTCGGCCTCCTCGACCTCCCAGACATGGGCCGGCATCTCGGCCCGCCCCTCGAGGCAGACCACCTGCACTTCCTCGCCGCCCTGGCGGCGGGCGGCCCGGGCCACGTCCATGGCCACGTTGCCGCCGCCGATGACGACGACCTTCTTGCCTACCTGCGGGTTCTTGCCAAGCTTGATGTCCCGCAGAAAGTCGACCCCCGGCAGGACGGCCGGCAGGCCGGCGCCCTCAAGGGGGAGGTCGCGGCTCTTCTGGACGCCGACGGCCACCAGGATGGCGTCGTACTGCTGTTTGAGCTCGGTCAGCGAAATGTCGGCGCCGACCTTGGTATTGGCCCGCACCTCGATGCCGTGGGCCAGCAGGGCGTCGATCTCCCGCTGGACTATTTCCGCCGGCAGCCGGTAGCCGGGAATGCCATATTTGAGCCAACCGCCCGCTGAGGGCAGGGCCTCGAAAATCGTCACCTGATAACCCTTGGCCACAAGATCGTAGGCTGCCGTAAGGCCGGCCGGACCGCCGCCGATGACGGCCACCCGCTCCTTGCGGGCCGGGGCGTCGACAGTGGCGACAACGCGGTTGGGGTCATCCCAGCCATAGTCGGCCGCCGCCCGTTTGATACTGGCAATAGCCAGCGGCTGGTCGATTTCACCGCGGTTGCACTCCTGTTCGCAGGGGTGATGGCAGATGCGGCCGCAGATGCCGGCGAACGGCAGGCGGCGGTGGATGACTTCCAGCGCCTCGGCGAATTTCCCCTGGGACACCATGGCCACATAGCCCTGGACGTTGGTACCGGCCGGGCAGGTGCCACGGCAGGGCGGCGTGCCCCGCTTGTCGATCATGTAGCGGTTTGGCACCGACTGGGGGAAAAGCTTATAGACCGCCTGCCGGTAACCCAGGCCCTCGTTGAAGCCGTCCTTGATCCTGACCGGGCAGGCTTCGGCGCAGTCGCCGCAGGCGGTGCATTCGTCGATATCGACATAGCGGGCCTTCTTGCGGACGCGGGCGGTGAAGCTGCCGGCCGTGCCGGTCAGTTCTGCGAGCTGGGCGTTGGTATGAATGATGATGTTCGGATGGCTCAGGCAGTCGCTCATCTTCGGCCCCAGCAGGCACATCGAGCACTCATTGGTCGGGAAGGTCTTGTCAAGCTGGGCCATCTTGCCGCCGATCGACGGTTCGTCGGTGACCATATGGACAAGGTAGCCGCCGTTGGCGAGATCGAGCGAGGCCTGCATGCCGGCTATGCCGCCGCCCAGCACGAGGACGGCCCCGGTCTGGCAGTTGGCGGCCGCCGTCGTGGCGGCAACGTTTTTATCGACATCTGCCATAGCTATCACTCCCCTCCGAGAACGGGCGAGGGATCGACGATGTGCTTGCCGAGCCAGTCCCTGGCCGGCAGGCCGAAAGCCAGGCCCATCAGTTCAGTGAAATATAGAATAGGAAGCTCGCGGGCTACCTTGGACTGGCGGGTATCGAGGTTGACGGCGCACAACGGGCAGGCGGTGACTATCGCCTGAGCCCCGGCCCGCTCGGCCTCGCTCACCAGCTTGGCCACAAGGGTGGCCACAGCGTCGGTCTGGGCCATCGACAGGGCACCGCCGCAGCAGTCAGTCTTGTACGACCAGCGGCGAGCCTCAGCCCCGAGGGCGGCGACGATCTTATCCATGCTCTCAGGATGGTCGGCGTCGTCGAAAGCCACAATCTTCCTTGGCCGCGACAGCAGGCAGCCGTAATAAGCCACCAGCTTGAGTCCGGCCAGCGGCCGCACCACCTTGGCCCGGATGGCGGCCAGCATCTCCTTGGCGCTCAGTATCTCCAGCGGATGGCGGACGTTTATCTTGCCGCCGTACTCCGCCCCCATTATCGTCTTGAGGTCGGTATTGACCTTGTCGGCGTCGGCGCTGTGGCGGCGAGCCTCATGGTCGGTATACTTCATCACATTATAACAGGCGGCGCAGGGGGCCACCAGATCGTTGCCGGCCCGTTCGGCCAGCACCAGGTTGCGCAGCGGCAGGGCCAGCCCCAGGTAGTGGTTGGTGGCATGGGCCGGCGTCGCTCCGCAGCAGTTCCAGTCGGCAAGCTCGACAAGCTCGATGCCGAGGGCCGTGAAAACCGCGCAGGTCGAGGCGTTATACTCGGCGGCGGTCGAATGGAGCGAGCAGCCGGGATAATAGGTCAGTTTCATCCTTTCGCCCCCCTCGCCTGCCGGAAAATCCGTTTTATCTCGCCGCGGCCTTTAATCCGGTCGGGCAGCAGCTTAAGCTTGCCTTTGGCGAGAAACTTGAGCCCCAGGCCGATATCCTGGGTGTAGGAAGCCGTCTTCAGCTTGTAGAGGCCGATCGTGCCGGCCTCATAGGCCCGGCCGAGGTGCTTGACCGTCGCCAGGAAGGACTGGTAGAAAGCCGGCGTCCTGGTTTCGCCGCCGGCGATCCCCGCAGCCAGGGCCATCTCCCGCAAAGCGTCGGCGACTTTGGAAATATCGATGCCGTTCGGGCAGCGGGCCCCGCAGGTCTTGCAGGCCACGCACAGCCAGATGGTGTTGCTTTTGAGGACAGCCTCTTTAGCCCCGAGCTGGATGAGCCTTAAGAGGTCGGCGTTGTAAGGCTTCATGGCAAAGCTCATCGGGCAGCCGCCGGCGCACTTCTTGCACTGGTAACACTTATTGATCGGTTGTCCCGAACTGACCTGAACCTCTTCGACAAAGCGGCCAGTCGGCGTGATTTTCTCGTCAGCCACGGTCAGGCCTCCTCTCTCCCACAGCGGACACAAATATCGCAAGCCCTTGGGAACCACTTTAACGAGAATAATTATCTTTGTCAAGGACGAAAACGGCCGCCAAAGGGCGGCCGCCTATCAGTACACCCGCTACGCGGCCAAGGCTGCCGTTATCGGATATTCTATGGCAGGTACATATCAGCGGGCCTGCAGTTCGGCCGCCTTCAGGGTATTGTGCAGCAGCATGGCTATGGTCAGCGGGCCCACGCCGCCGGGCACCGGGGTGATATAGCCGGCCACCTCGGCGACTTCGGCGAACTTGACGTCACCCACCAGCTTGTCGCCCACCCGGTTGATGCCGACGTCAATGACCACCGCGCCCGGCTTGACCATATCCCGGGTCACGAACTCGGGCTTGCCGACGGCGGCCACCAGGATATCACCCTCGCGGGCGACGGCCGCCAGGTCCCGCGTGCGGGAGTGGCACACCGTGACGGTGGCGCTGCGCGTCAACAGCAGCATGGCCATCGGCTTGCCGACGATATTGCTGCGGCCGATTATCACCGCCCGCTTGCCCTCCACCGGGATGCCGCTGATCTCCAGCATCCTGATGATGCCGTAGGGCGTACAGGGCACCAGGGTTTCCTTGCCGACGCACAGATTACCGACATTGATCGGATGGAAGCCGTCGACATCCTTATCCGGGCGGATGCGTTCCAGCACCTTCTCGGTATTGATGTGGCGGGGCAGCGGCAGCTGGACAAGGATGCCGTGCACGGCGGCATCGGCGTTCAGGGCGTCGATCCTGGCCAGCAGTTCGGCCTCGCTGACCTCGGCCGGCAGCCTGACGACCTCGGAGGCCATGCCGACCTCGCCGCAGGCCTTGTGTTTGCGGCCTACATAGACCTTGGACGCCGGATCTTCGCCGACGATGACCACCGTCAGCCCCGGCCGGTAGCCGCGGGCAGCCGCGAAGACCGCCGCCGCTTGCTTGACCTCGGCCGTCAGCTTAGCAGCTATTTCGTTTCCATTCAAAAGTTGGGCCGCCATTTACTTTGACCTCCCTCGCCTTACTGGCCATTCCGTTCATTTATATATGTCTATACATATTCAACGTTGGTTTAGTAACTCCTACTTTTTAACAGATACTGGCAGAAAAATGTTTTCGGCCGTGCCGTCAGCTACCTGGCCTTCTGTTCCGGCGATAAACAGCTGCCCCGCCCCGGCCGCATCCGTCCCGCCGGCGCAGAAGTCGGCGAGGCGCACCTCCCGGCCGGACTCGACGACGACAAACTCCTCGTCCCACTGGCCGCGCAGCAGCTTGTGGAGGAGGCGCGGCGACCCGGGGACCACGGCATGCTCAAGATTCAGCCTGGCGGCGAATTCGCTCGTCCTGGGAGTGACGGTGTCCAGGGGGTAGGCGCCGGTATCGATCACCATGAAGCGGCCGTAGTTGCCGAGCATGGTCTTCATCAGCCGCCGGGCGCGCTCCTCGCCGTAGCGGGCTATGCAGCGGTCGTACTCCCAGAGGATGTTCTGCTCGTAATCCAGCCAGCCTTTGGTGACAAAATAGGTCCCGGCCTCCTGGGAAATCCGCCGGCGGGCTTCGAGCGACCCCAACAGCAGCGGAATACAGTCGTCGACCCGGGGCACAACTATCTTGAAACCGTCCGGCCGCACGCCGAGCAGCCCGTTGCCGCAGTAGCCGAAAACCATCAGGACGACATCGATGTTGTCGAGCATGTCAAGCTGCTGCTGGATGCGCTGCTTGAGCGCTTCCGGGCGGTTATGCAGCCCGGATTCTATATATATAACCGGATAATCCACACCTGTTTCCCTGAGGGCAAGGCGAAGCTCCTCCCGCAGGGTCTGGCAGGCCAATATCAATGTGCGCACGGCGTTCCTCCGCATCGGCTAATAGTCGGCGAAAAGGCTGAGATTCACAACCTGGCGAACGACGGATAGGAAGTCGCCTTCAGCTGAAAACGATCCTTGTGGCAAACCATCAGGGCGATACCCAGCGGCTTGTCCTCTCGCGAGTAGATAGTCTGCTTGATCGACAGCGCCGGCATCAGCGGCTCGGCCTCCAGGAGCGCGGCCTGCTCGCTTGTCAGCACGTCTACCGATATCACCATGTCGTTGCGCACCGGCACGGTATCCTGGTGCTTGGCGACGACATCGGGAAAATCGGTGTATTCCAGCTGGATTTCCAGAAGCGGCGTGCGCCGCAGATAGGGGAGATACTTTTCCTCGACCGCCACCGGCTTATCGTCCTTATACAGCACCCGTTTAAGCAAAATGGCCATGCCGGCTTCGCCGACCCCCAGCTCCCGCAGGTACGGGCCTTCGCGGACCAGTTTGACCCCCAGCAGTTTGTAGCGGTACTGACGGGCGCCGTCGGCGGCGTTGTCGTGCAGGTCGATCATCAGCTGGCTCAGCTTGGGGCGATGGACGAAAGTTCCTTTGCCTTTGATGGTCTCGATAAGCCCGGCCTCGGCCAGGAGAGCCAGCCCCTGGCGGACGGTCATCCGGCTGATGCCGTACCGTTCGCCCAGTTGCCCCTCGGTGGGAATCATGTCCCCGTCCTTCAGGTGGCCTGACTCGATTTGGCGCTTGATATCCTCGGCCAAACGGTAGTACACGGGGACGAGGTTTTGTCTTTTCCTCATCGCGGCACCTCCGGAAAAACCAGATTTTCCAGGAACCTTGTCTGAAAATCGGCACGACCGGCCAGTTCAAGATACTCGACCCGGTCGGCGATTTGTCGGCAGCGGGCCAGCTTTTCGGCTGACAGCAAGGCCTGGACGGCGCCGATGCCGGCGGCGTTGCCGACCGGCCGCACCTGCTCCGGCCTGAAACCCGGCAGCAGGCCGATCGCCAGGGCACTGCCGGTGTCGAGATAATTGCCGAAGGCCCCGGCGAGATAAACAGGCAGGCCGTCCGCCGGCCCGGCTTCTTCGATAAGCAATTCCGCGCCGGAGCAGATTGCCGATTTCACCAGCTGGATCTGGCGAATATCGTTCTGGGTGACGGCGATGTCGCTGCCACCGGCGCTTTCGGCACCCTCGACCAGTACAAACTCCCGCTGGCCGTCGCGCTGCCGCAGCCGCCCGGCCAGCCCGGCCGGAACGGCGGCGCTGTCGGCAAAGCGGCCGCTGGCGGTGATAACCTTTAGCTTCAATAGCTCGGCGACGGCTTTGACGATACCTGAGCCGCACAGGCCGGCCGGTTTGCCGCCGCCGATCGTTCTCACGGTTACCGTGCCGGCAGCGTCGACGGCCACGTCGTCGATGGCCCCCGGCGCGGCCCGCATGCCGTCGCGGATGCAGGCCCCCTCGAAGGCCGGCCCGCAGGCCGTCGAACAGGCCAGCATACGGTTACGGCCGGCCAGCACCATTTCGCCGTTGGTACCCAGGTCGATCAGGAGCGACGGTTCGGCGGCCGTGTCCTGGCCGATGGCCAGAACGGCCGCTGTGGTATCGGCGCCGACAAAGCTGGCGATGTTCGGCAACAGTATGACCCGGCCGGCCGGATTGATTGCCAAGTCGATCGCCGCCGCCGACAGGGGCGCCATATGCCGGAATACTGCTACATAGGGCGGGGCGGCCAGGCTCGCAGGCGACACCGCCAGCAGCAGATGCTCCATCGTCGAGTTGCCGGCGATAGTCGCCGCGTACAGATTATTCGGGTCGATTCCCTGGCCTG
>JAEZLU010000277.1 GCA_023415075.1 Bacillota bacterium | reverse complement strand
GGCGAAGGCGGCGGTTTTCGCTTCGTTTCCGGTATATAAGGCCGGCGGCCGGCGCACAATAAACCATAATGCCAAAAGCCAGCGCGCGGAAAGGAAGACGAAATGACGAAAATTCTTTTCGTGGCCGCCGAGGCGATGCCGTTTTGCAAGAGTGGCGGCCTGGGCGAAGTGATAGGCTCCCTGCCCAAGGCTCTCCGGCGTTCCGGCGTCGACGCCAGGGTGATAATCCCCAAGTATCAGAGCATTCCGGCCGGCTACCAGGCGCCGATGAAGCTTGTTAAAGATATCATCGTCCCTGTCGGCTGGCGGCGGCAGGCCTGCGGCCTCTATAGCCTCAATTACGGTGACGTGCCCTTCTATTTCGTTGGCAACGCCTACTACTTCGGCCGCTCCCAACTCTACGGCCACTACGACGAAGCCGAGCGCTACGCCTTCTTCGCCCGCGCCGTCCTCGAGGCCCTGCCGCATCTGGACTTCCAGCCGGACGTTATCCACTGCCACGACTGGCAGGCTGGGCTCGTGCCCGCCTACCTCGCCGCCCACTACCGCCGTGACCCCTATTACTGGAACACCCGCACCGTCTTTACCATCCACAACCTCAAATACCAGGGAGTTTTCCACAAAGCGATCATGGGCGACATCGTCAACCTCGGCTGGGAACACTTCACTATGGACAAGCTCGAGTTCTTCGACCAGGTCAACTACCTCAAGGCCGGCCTGGCCTACGCCGACCGCATCAGCACCGTCAGCCCGAGCTATGCCCGCGAGATTCGCTACCCCTTCTACGGCGAGCAGCTCGACGGCTTCCTCGAGCGGCGGGCCGGCAACCTGTCCGGTATCGTCAACGGCATTGACTGCGAAATCTACGACCCGATCTCCGACCCCCACATATTCCAGCGCTACGACGTCCGCACCCTAACCCGCAAGAGCGACAACAAGCCCAAGCTCCAGCACATGCTCGGGCTGCCGGTCGCCCCGGAAAAACCGCTGGTGGCCATCATCTCCCGCCTGGTCGCCCAGAAGGGCCTCGACCTGGTGGCCCGCGTCCTCGACGACATTCTGGCCCTCGATATCCAGCTCGTCGTCATGGGCAACGGCGAAGACTGGTACCGGGCCCTCTTCTGGGAAGCCGCCGCCCGTCACCCCGACCGGCTGGCTCCCCAGCTGACCTACGACGAACCGATGGCCCGCCGCATTTGGGCCGCCGCCGACCTCTTCCTCATGCCCTCCCTCTACGAGCCCTGCGGCATCGCCCAGCTCATCGCCATGCGCTACGGCGCCCTGCCGCTGGTGCGCGAGACCGGCGGCCTGCGCGACACCGTCCGCCCCTACAACAAGTACACCGGCGAAGGCAACGGTTTCAGCTTCGCCAACTACAACGCCCACGAAATGCTCGGCGCCCTCCGCTGGGCCCTGTCCCTCTACCGGGACAAACCGGTCTGGACCCGCCTCATGACAAGCGCCATGACCAGCGACTGCACCTGGGACCAGTCGGCCCGCCAGTACGTCGATCTATATCAAACGCTCAGCGGTAAGGAGGCCCTCCATGCATCAGCAGAAAGAGCAGTTCCAACAAGAGTTCCTCGCCAAACTAGCGAGCCTTCACGGCAAACCCCTGGAAGAAACCTCCGACGCCGAACGCTACCAGGCCCTGAGCAGCCTTATCCGGGACCGTATTGGCCAGCGGTGGCTGGCGTCGCGCCAGCAGCAACAGGGGCAGAAGCAGGTCTACTACCTGTGTATTGAGTTCCTCCTCGGCCGGATGACCGATATGTACCTCATCAACCTAGACCTGCGGGAGACGGCGGCCGAAGCCCTCTTCGAGCTTGGCGTCGACCTCGGCGTCCTTCTCGACAGCGAGGAGGATCCCGGCCTGGGCAACGGCGGCCTGGGCCGCCTGGCGGCCTGCTACCTTGACTCGATGGCCGCCGAGGAGCTTCCCGGCCACGGCTGCGGCCTCCGTTACCGCTACGGCTTCTTTGAGCAGGGCATCGTCGGCGGCCGCCAGATCGAATTACCCGACAACTGGCTGGTAAACGGCTTCCCCTACGAATTTCGCCGGCGGGAGGAAGCGGTTGAGGTCCGCTTCGGCGGCACCGTCCGCCTGGAAGCCAACGGCAAGATGCGCTACTACCACGAAAACTACGAGGCCGTCCTAGCCGTGCCCTACGACGTGCCGATCGTCGGCTATCACAACGAGACCACCAACACCCTCCGGCTGTGGAGCGCCGAGCCGGTCCGCAGCGAGTTCGTCTGCTCGGCCACCCAGCGCAACGACTGTCTGAAAGTCATCGAGTGGAAAAACGCCGTCGAAACCATCACCAACGTTCTCTACCCGGACGACTCCAGCTACGAGGGCAAGGTGCTCCGCCTCAAGCAGCAGTACCTGATGACCAGCGCGTCGCTGCAGAGCATCCTGGCCGACTGCGAGCGCCGGGGCATCCGCCTGAACGAGCTCCACCACCATGTCGCCATCCATATCAACGACACCCACCCGGCCCTGGCCGTGCCGGAACTCATGCGCCTCCTGATGGACCAGGAAGGCCTGGGCTGGGACGAGGCCTGGCAGGTAACCGTCGACACCCTCTCCTACACCAATCACACCGTCCTGCCCGAGGCCCTGGAGAAGTGGCCGCAGGACCTTTTCGCCAGCCTCTTGCCGCGCATCCACATTATCGTCAACGAGATCAACGAGCGGTTCTGCCACGACCTGTGGGCACGCTACCCCGGCCAATGGGATCACATCCGCTCGATGGCTATTATCGCCGACGGCCAGGTCCACATGGCCCACCTGGCCATCGTCGGCAGCCACAGCGTCAACGGCGTCGCCCAACTGCACACCCAGATCCTCAAGAACCGGGTCATGAGCAACTTCGACGACTTCTACCCCCACCGCTTCAACAACAAAACCAACGGGGTCACCCACCGCCGCTGGCTGGTCAAGGCCAACCCCGACCTGGCCGACCTAATCGACAAGACCATCGGCCCCTCCTGGATCCACTACCCCTGCGACCTCCTCGAGCTCCTCGACCACGCCGAGGACTCGTCCTTCCAGGACGAGCTGGCGGCCATCCGTCGCCGCCACAAAGACCGCATGGTCTCCTACATAGCGAACCAGTGGGGCTATCGCATCGATCCCGACTCGATCTTCGACACCCATGTCAAGCGCATCCACGGCTACAAACGCCAGACCATGAACGCCTTCCACATTATGCACCTCTACAACCGGCTGCGGGAAAACCCCGGTCTCGACCTCGTGCCGCGCACCTTTATTTTTGCCGGCAAAGCCGCCCCTGCCTACCAGCAGGCCAAGCGGACCATCAAGCTCATCACCACCCTGGCCGAGGTCATCAATAACGACAAAACCATCGGCGACAAAATCAAAGTCGTCTTCCTGGAAAACTACAACGTCTCGGTGGCTGAGCTTCTCATGCCGGCCACCGACGTCAGTGAGCAGATACCCACTGCCAGCCGCGAGGCCTGCGGCACCGGCAACATGAAGTTCATCATGAACGGCGCCGTCATCATCGGCACCCTCGACGGCGGTAACATCGAGATCAGGAACGCCGTCGGCGAAGACAACATCATCACCTTCGGCCTGACGGCCGAGGAAGTGCTGGCCTACTACGAGCGCGGCGGCTACAACCCTTGGGAAATTTACAACAGCGACCCGCGGGTGAAAACCGTCCTCGATCAGCTAGTGAACGGCTTTCTACCCGGCGGCGCCGCTGAATTCGGCCCGCTGTACGACGCTTTCCTCCACCACGGCGACCAGTTTCTGGTCCTCAAAGACTTCGCCGCCTATGTCGAAGCCCAGAAGGAGCTCGAAGCCAGGTGGCGGGACCGCCGCCATTGGCTGGCCATGTGCGTCCGCAACATCGCCCATTCCGGCAAATTCTCCGGCGACCGCA
>JAEZLU010000230.1 GCA_023415075.1 Bacillota bacterium | reverse complement strand
TCTTTCTTGGCGGTGCCAAACAGGTAGTTATCCAAATCGAATTCTTTCAAAAGCATTTTAGTGTGAAAGATATTTTCCTGGTAAACATTCACGTCAATCATCTGGTAAAGCTCGCGGGTCTCTTTGGCCAGATAGTTCTGGATCGAGTTGATTTTGTGGTCGATGAAGAATTTTTTGCCTTTAACGTCCCTTGTGAAGCCTCTTACCCGGTAGTCGGCGATCACGATATCGGAACTGAAGCAGTTGATTAAATAATTGAGAGCCTTGAGGGGCGAGATTTCGCCACAGGTCGAAACGTCGATATCCGCCCGGAAAGTGCTGATGCCTTTGTCAGGATGGCTCTCCGGATAGGTATGGACGGTAATATGGCTTTTATCGAGGTGGGCGGCTATTTCATCAGGGTAAAGCTTCGATTCATGAGATGATTCTTCATCAACAAGGCTGGGTTTATTCTTGCCCTCGGAAATCAGCATGGTGACGCTGGCGCCCTGCGGTTCGTAATCCTGGCGGGCGATGTTGAGGATGTTGGCGCCGATTATGTCGGCCACCTCGGTCAGTATGGCTGTCAATCTTTCGGCATTGTATTCTTCGTCGATATAGGCGATGTATTCGTTACGGTGTTGTTGGCTTTTGGCGTAACAGATATCGTACATGTTGAAACTGAGGGTTTTTGTAAGATTATTGAATCCGTAAAGTTGTAGTTTTTTCAGTGCTTTTACTTCCAATTTTCTTCACCTTCGCTGTGATAAATGCCATTACATTCACTATTATAATTCAATCCGGCAATTAATTTATACAAATATATTAATATCCTAAAAAAATCGACAGGTTTCTCCTGTTAACCCGGAGAGTTTTTACAATAATTAACTTAGGTTTTTCCTTGCCTTACCAATAAGCCTATATGACGCCGATGGCCGGTTTTAGCGGCCGGCTCCAGAGGGAAGAAACGCTGAGGGTGTTTTGCCGAGGATCGATTGTTATTCAAAGCGCTTGCGCTCGGCTGCCTGATAATCTATCATTATAGATGTTTCAGCCCGCCCTCGCCGGGCGCAAATGTTGTCCCCGGCTGCGGCCAATAGCAGGAGGTTGACCAATGGCAGAATCATTCAGCGAAAAGGGCCGTTTGCCGGCCTGCCGCCTCGACAAGGACTTGTTCGCAGAACTGGGAGCGCTGCTCGGCCAGGACGGCCAGCCTGTATGGCAGGCGACCGTCGGCACCGGCGGCGATACCCTCGGCCAGCGCAAGGAACGGCCGCAGGAAACGGTCGACGATCAGGGCCGGCTGCTGGTATTGCTGGCCGCGGCCCCCCGCCTCGACAGCCTGCAGTATACCGCCGAGGTGACCGGCAAAGGGGCGATCTCTTTCAGCTTCCAGAACTACAATCCGCCGGCCGGCGTCTTGGTGGTGGCCAGCGAGGACGCGGCCTGGACGGCCGACCGCTTCGCGGCCATCGCCGACCTGTTCGCCGCCAGGCGGGACGGCTGGGCGGACAAGCTATACACCAAATGGGCCATGGCCTTCATCAACACGGTTATCCCGCTGGTGGCGGCTTCGCTGGTCGTGGTGCTGGCCGCCGCCATCCTGATACCGGCATCGGTCCGCCAGAGCGAGTGGCTGTGGTGGCTGACGGCCGGCACGGTTATTCTGACGATGTGGCTCGGCGCCCGTTTCTCGAACAGGCTGCTGGACTACGTTCTCCGGAAATATCCCTACATCCGCTGGCGCTCATAAAACTAGCCCCTCCCGCATAGGTTGAAGTGCGAGGAGGGGATTTTCATGATAATCAGCCTGCGGCGCCTGGTTCAGCACCGCCATATTTTCTTGAGCCTGTTCGGCCTGTTGGCCATCGGTACCCTCTACGTCCAGGTGGCCGATTTCGCCGACGGGCCGCTGGCCATCGCCGGCACCCGCACCGACCAGAAGGTGGTCGCCCTTACCTTCGATCATTCCTGGGGCAACAAGTTCACTCCGTCCATCCTCGATACCCTGAAAAAGAACAACCTCAAGGTCACCTTTTTTCTGATGGGGCCGTGGGCCGTGAAATATCCCGAGGTGGCCAAACGAATAGTGGCCGACGGCCATGAGATCGCCAGCCACGGTTACCGGCACGAGAACTATGGCGACATGTCCGCCGACTGGGTGCGGGAAGACATCGGCAAGGCCCACGCCCAACTGAAGGAAGTGACCGGGGTCGAGGCCACCCTCATCCGGCCGCCAAACGGCCACTATAGCCAGCGGTCGCTGAAAGTGGCCGACGAACTCGGTTACAAAACGATAATCTGGAATATCGACTCCCTCGACTGGAAGAATCCCGGCCGCGACGTCATCGTCGACCGGGTAATAAAACGCCTGAAGCCGGGAGCCATAATTCTCCTGCACGCCTCGGACACGCCGGTGCAGACGGCCGAGGCCCTGCCGCTCCTGCTGGCGAGAATCCAGGCCGAGGGCTATCAGATCGTGAAGGTGAGTGAGCTTTTGAGCAAGTACAGCGAGAAAGGCATCCAGCGGCATTAGGCAGGCTTCGCCTGCCTGTTTTATTTTCCGGCCGGAGGGAAAAGACTAAGGGAAGGCGAAATAGACAAAATTGCCAAAAAGACTCGATTTCTCTCCCGGAGGAAATGCGTGAAGACCCTTGTAGAAACAGCGATAGCCAAAGTTAATGCTGGCCTGCGTCTAAGCGGCGACGAAGCGCTGGCCCTCTATGAGCAGGATGACCTGCTGCTGCTGGCTGAACTGGCCGGAGCCGTGAAGCTGCGCAAGTCCGGCCGGTCGGTCTATTTCAACGTCAACCGCCATATCAACCTGACCAATATCTGTGCCGCCCGCTGTCCCCTGTGCGCCTTCGGCCGGGGGCCAGACAGCCCGGGCGCTTTTGTCATGGAGCAGGGCGACGTGCTGGCCGTGGCCCGCCAAGCGGCGGCCGAGAACGCCGACCTTGGCGAAATCCACATGGTCAGCGCCCTCCACCCGGACAAGCCCTTCGCCTACTACCTCGACATCGTGCGCGCCATCAAACAGGAACTGCCGGCTATTCATCTCAAGGCGTTCACGGCGGTGGAAATCCAGCACTTCAGCCGCATCGCCGGTCTGAGCGTCCGCGAGGTGCTGCAGGCCCTCAAGGCGGCCGGCCTCGACTCATTGCCCGGCGGCGGCGCCGAGATTCTCGACGACGTTGTCCGTGGCCGGATCTGCCCCCGCAAGGCCAGCGCCGGCGAATGGACCGAGGTCATCAAGACCGCCCACCGCCTCGGGTTGCCGACCAACGCCAGCATGCTTTACGGCCATATCGAGACGGTCGCCCAGCGCATCGACCACCTGCTGACCCTCAGGGCCATCCAGGACGAAACCGGCGGCTTCCAGGCCTTCGTGGCCTTCCCGTTCCATCCTGATAACACCGGCCTGCCTGAACTGCCGCGGGTGAGCGCCTGGGAAGACCTCAAGATGGTCGCCCTGGCCCGGCTGGTGCTTGACAACATCGACCATATAAAAGCCTTCTGGATGATGCTCACCCTGCCGGTGGCCCAGCTGGCCCTGGCCTTCGGCGCCGACGATCTTGACGGCACGGTGGCCGAGGAGAAGATCATCCACGCCGCCGGCGCCAAAACCGGTATCAGCATCGGCAAGCAGGATGTTATCGATCTTATCCGCCAGGCCGGCTTCACGGCGGTCGAGCGCGACACCTTCTACAAACCGCTCCGCACCTATGGGAGGGAAGCCAATGAATAAGCCACGCCTCGGTCATATAAACTTCATCAACTGCCTGCCCCTGCACCATGGCCTGACGGCCGGCGGCTTCGGCGACGGCCTCGACATCCGGCCCGACTACCCGGCGAACCTCAATCGCCGGGTGGTGGCCGGCGAACTCGACGTCAGCCCGGTGTCGTCGATAAATTTTGCCCTTCATCCGGATAAGCTGCTAATTCTTCCCGGCCTGTCGATAAGCGCCCCGGCGGCCCTCGAAAGCATCGTCGTCGTCAGCCGCCGGCCGCTGGCAGCCCTTGACGGCCGCCCGCTGGCCCTTACCGCCAAGTCGGCCACTTCCCACGTCCTGCTGAAAATTATCCTCCATTATGCCTATAAGATTGCTCCTAACTACTTTGTCAGCGCTGCTTCGCTGGCCGACGGGGTGCTGAACGAGGCCGACGCCGCCCTGTTCATCGGCGACGACGCCCTGACCGCCTACCACAGCCGCCAGCCGGGGCTCAACTACTATGACCTGGGGGCCGAATGGCGCAAGCTGACCGGCCAGCCCATGGTTTACGCCCTGTGGGTGGCCAACCGCTCTTTCGCCGCCAGCCGGCCGCAGGACCTGCGGCTGGTCCACCAACGGGTGACCGGGGGCTTTGCCTATGGCCTGAACCATCTGGCGGCCGCGGCGGCAACGCTGCAAGGCGGGACAAGCCTGAGCGCCGAACAGATCTGCCACTATATCGGCCTGCTCGACTACCGTCTGGACGAGCCTCACCTCAAGGCTCTGACCACCTACTACCGCCTGGCTCACGAGCTTGGCCTGCTGCCGGCCGTGCCTGACCTTGCCTTTGCCGAGGTGGGGCCATGAGCGGGCCGATGACGGCGGCCGAGGCTGCAGCCCTGCTGGCCGGCGGCGACCTTGTAGCCCTCGGGCGGGCGGCCGACGGCGTGCGCCGGCGGCTGCACCCTGATCGGCCGGTTACCTTCATAATCGACCGCAATATCAACTACACCAACGTCTGCGTGAGCGGCTGCCGGTTCTGCGCCTTTTACCGGCCGGCGGGCCATCCGGAAAGCTACCTCCTGAGCCATGAGGCTATACTGGACAAGGTGGGCGAGGCGGTGGCGGCCGGGGCTACCCAGGTAATGTTGCAGGGTGGCCTGCACCCTGACGTTTCTCTGTCATATTTCGTTGATTTATTTGCGAAAATCAAACAAAAATACGCGATAATCATACATTCGCTGTCGCCGGCGGAAATTCTCCATCTGTCCCGCCTGACGGGACAACCGGCGAGCGAGGTTTTATGTCGCCTCAAGGCCGCCGGCCTCGATTCGCTGCCCGGCGGCGGCGCCGAAATCCTTGTAGATGAAGTGCGGCGGCGGGTCAGCCCGGCCAAGATCAGCGCCGCCGACTGGCTGGCGGTCATGCGGGCCGCCCACGGCGCGGAACTGGCGACGACGGCCACCATGGTGATCGGCTTGGGCGAGAGCTATGAGCAGCGGGTCGAGCATTTCGAGGTCATACGGCGGCTGCAGGCCGAGACCGGTGGCTTCCGGGCCTTTATCATGTGGTCGTATCAGCCGGGCAACACCGAGCTGGGCGGCACCAAGACGGTGGCCTGGGATTATCTCAGGACGCTGGCGGTAGCCAGGCTGTATCTCGACAACTTCCGCCATGTCCAGGGGTCGTGGGTCACCCAGGGCGAGCGGATCGGCCAACTGACGCTGGCCTTCGGCGCCGACGACCTCGGCAGTATCATGCTGGAGGAGAATGTGGTGCGGGCGGCCGGCACGGCCTACGAGATGTCGGTGGCCAAGATGGTCGGACTTATCCGGGCGGCCGGCAGGGTACCGGCCCAGCGGGACACCGGGTATAACATTCTGAAGGTATACGAGGCGGTGGAAGGATGATCGAAAAGGCTGATTTTGCCGTGATCGGCGGCTCGGGCACCCTGAGCGGCGATTTCCCGCTGGCAGCGGGCGACAGCGGCGTAGCGGTTTTAGCCGACGGCCTTGTCTACGACACGCCCTACGGGGAAAGCCCGCCGCTGCGGCTGTTCGCCGTCGACGGGCGGCGGGTGCTGACCTGTAAGATGCACGGCTGGCGGACGGGGGTCAGCCGGGCCGACGCTTCCCGCCAGATTTTCTGGGTTTTCCGCGAGGCGGGGGTGCGGCGGATAATCGCCGAGGGCGGCGTGGGCACGGCCAACCGGCTGCTCGACCCGCGGGACATCGTGGTGCCTGACGACTATATCGACCTGTCGCTGCGCAAGGATGTCGGCCTGGAGGGCAGGTACTTGCTGGTGATGCGCGAAGCCCTCTGTCCGGCCATCCGTCAGGTGCTGGTAGCGGCGGCCCGGGCCGGCCACGACGGCCGCGTCTTTGACCGTGGGGTGTACGCCGTGACCGAGGGCCGCCACTTCGAGAGCCCGGCCGAGATCGCCATGCTGAAGGGCCACGCCGACATCGTCGGCCAAAGCCTGTGCCCGGAGGTCTACCTGGCCCGCGAGATCGGCGCCTGTTACGCCGGCCTCTACCTGGTGGTCAACTACGGCGAGGGGCTGGTGGGCGACTGGTCCCACCAGCAGCTGAAGGATATTTTCACTGACGACGCGCCAGGCATGAGCCGGCTGCTGCTGGCCGCCCTGCGGGCCCTCAGACCGGAAGGCGGCTGCGGCTGCCGGGAACTCAGGAAAGAAACCTTGCTGAAAGACGTTTACAAATGATAATATATTGTAATATATAAAGAGATTTTGGCGGCGACAATTTAAGGAGCGTGGTACATAGTGACGGCAGCAAACCATGAGATAGTGCTGGTAATGGATTTCGGCGGCCAGTACAGCCAGCTTATCGCCCGCCGCATCCGCGAGTGCGGCGTCTACTGCGAGATCGTGCCCTACAGCACGCCGATCGAGAAGCTAAAGGCCATGAAGCCCAAAGGCATCGTCTTTTCCGGCGGCCCCAACAGCGTTTACACCGAGAAGGCGCCCCACTGCGACAAGGGGGTGTTCGAGCTTGGCACGCCGGTGCTGGGCATCTGCTACGGCATGCAGCTGACGACCTACCTGCTGGGCGGCAAGGTGGCCCACGCCGATTCGCGCGAGTACGGCAACACCCGCCTGTATGTCGA
>JAEZLU010000157.1 GCA_023415075.1 Bacillota bacterium | reverse complement strand
CCCGGCCATACCCCCGGCCATATCTGTGTCTACGTCCAGGCAAAGCGCCTGCTCCTGCCGGGTGACGCCCTGCGGGTGGTCGACGGCCAACTGGTCGGCCCGGCCCCCGAATACACTCCCGACATGGCCGAGGCCCGGCGGTCGCTGGCCAAGCTAACCGGTCTTGCCGTCGACCAGGTCATCAGCGTCCACGGCGGTCCCTACACCGGCGGCGTTGCCGCCCGCATCCGCGAACTGGCCGGCGCTTAGCCGCCTGGTTGGCGCAAATTTGCCCTCGCATAAAAAGGCCCGCCGGCCTATCTCGCCGGCGGGCCTTCTATCATTACCCTGCCTGGCCGGCCTGGCCGGCCTTGAGCAGGCGCTTGTGTTCGTACATCCGGTCGTCGGCCAGGCTCAGGAGTTGCTCGAGCGAGCAGCCCTCCGCGGGATAGCAGGCGCCGCCCACCGCCAGCGAGAACACGTGGTCGGACTCGGGGAGCGGCAGGCCGGCAAAGGCCGCCTTCAGCTCGTCGAGCCGCTCGGGGGCTTCATCCAGGCCGACATGCCGCAGCAGCAGCGCAAACTCGTCGCCGCCCAGCCTGGCCGGTACGTCACAGCCGCGGGCCGCTGCCTTAAGCGTTCGGCCGATCGTTTGCAGAGCCGCGTCGCCGGCCTCGTGGCCGAGGTGGTCGTTGATATACTTCAGGCCGTTCATGTCTAGATACACAACCGTGAACGGCGAGCCATACTGGTCGGCGTCGTATTTGATCCGGCCGAGCTCCTCGAAAAACCAGCGACGGTTGGGCAGGCCGGTCAGGCTGTCCTCATACGACAGCTTGAGGATGGTCTCCTGGCTGGCCGCCTGAGCGATGGCCAGCGTGGCGAACTGCTGGAAGACCTTGGCCTTTTCGATCACCGCTGGCGTAAAGCGGGCGGCCGCGCTGAAGGTATAAAGGGCAATCACCCCCTGGGTCGAGACTTTGGAGACAAGGGGAATCCGGAGAATCTGCCGGCTGGCCTTCAAAATCACGCTGACCGCCGGGGTGCATTCCTGCTCGGAAATCTTCTCCAGCAAGGCCGCCGGGTCGGTGAAATGCTGGATGGAGTTGTCGAGAGTGTGGCTGACGCAAAACTCGCCGCCCACCGGGAAGAGCTCGCTGAACTTGCCCCAGCTGTACACCGTCCGGTAGCAGCCGCTGCCGTTGGCCGTCAGGAAGACGCAGATCTGCTCGGCCTGGGGGATGAGCTTCTTGAGCTTGGGCATCTGGATTTCCAGCACCGCCTCGAGGGAAATTTCCTCCTTTAAGAGCTCGGCGCTCATTTTGCCCATCTCGCCCAGGGTGTAGAAATGGTTTACCACCCCGGCCAGGTACACCGCCTTGAATAGGAAGTAATAGGCGCACACCTTGTAAAGATGGCCTAGCAGGCTATAGGTGTCGAAAACGCTGTCATACATAGTGAAAGTAAGCTCGGAAAAAATGCTGAACAGGAAAAAATACAGCAGGTTTTTCAGCACGCTGGCCGTCAGCTTGGCGCGGATGGTCAGCAGCAGCAGCATCGCCAGCAGGTACAGGCCGATCAGCGCATACTCCAGATAAATCTTGGTGGCGGTAAGGCCGGTAGCCTCGTTGTAGAGGTCCGGTACCAGGTTGATATACTCGGTCCCCAGGAGGAGGCCGGCGACGATGGCCGCGCCGGCCAGGGGGCCGAGGGCGTTGATGGCCAGCGACAGGCGAAAGCCGTTCTCCTTCGGCCATAGGAAGGCTGCCAGAAAGCCGACGACCACCAGATAGCGGCCGTACAGCCAGAAAAAGATCGACTTCTCCTGACTGTTGGCGGTGATGAACGCCGGCATGCCGCTGTAGCCGAGGATGTGCATGATATCGACGGCCCCGGTGGCGAAAAAGCTCAGGCCAAATACCAGCACGAACTTGCCGCAGTAGTCGTCGAATCCTTCCCACATCAGCCAGACGATCGTACAGATCGACAGCGACACCACTACGGCGACCAACTCCAGCAAAGTGTGGATGACCAGGAAACTGTTGGCGGGGAGTACCGTATAAACATAAGGAGCCAGCCAGCAAACCGCCAGAAAGGCGGCCAGCAGCGCAGCAAAATTGCCGAAGGTGTTGAAGCGGAAAATATCTACGAAATTGCGGCCCACTATTTCACCTCCGTTTCGATAAACCCTTTTCTATACTAATATACGGCGAAAATCTATCGAAGGTGATAAAGTTGTTATGTTGAGTGTAAAAAGCCTCCCGGGCGGGCAGGCTAAAAACAGGAGGTGCTGGTATGCCTGAACAAAAGCGGGGCGCCGACAAGTTCGCCCGCGAACATGAAATCAAAGCCGGGAAAAAGCCGTTGTCGGCCGGTGAAGTGCGCAAAAAGGCCGAACACTTCCAGGATCAGAGCGACTACTGACAGCCGAAAACCGCCCCAAGGCCACTCGGGCCTGTTGACAATAGGGGATGACAGTCCGTTGGACCATCGCCTTTTTCTTTCTCCTCTAAGCAGCAGGCGAGGTAGGGCCGGCGTAAGGCTTGGGTCTTGCGCCGCTGGCGCCGTCATCGAGTGTCGTCCATGACACTTGATTCCTCTCGCGTCCATCCATGGACGCTCGCGCCGCGATCGCTAAGACGCATCGCCAACGGCGCGTATTCGGCCTCCACCAATCGCAAGCGCGCCTCGCGGCCTCCGCGCCTGGGGGAACGGAGAAAGAGGCCCAGAAGAGCCTACTGGCAAAATCATTCGTAATAAATAAAGGCATTGACAAATCCTCCCAGCTGCTAGACTTGTCAATGCCATTTTGCTTGTTTTGGCCTTAAACCAGTTTGTCAACAGGCCCCTTTTGCTGCGGGTTGTTTATCACTATTTGCCCTCACGCCAGCCGGCAATCTGCTGTGCTTCGTCAACCGGCCCTACCGCACCGTCGAGCACGACCAGCAGCGGCCGGGAAGCCACCGCCAGCGGCGGCCCGGACCAGACGACAAGATCGGCGTCCTTACCGGCGGCGATGCTGCCCACGCGGTCGCCCACCCCAAGGATAGCGGCGGCGTCGGCGGTGATGGCCGCCAGTGCCTTGTCCGCCGGCAGGCCGAAGCGGGTCGCCAGCCCGGCATATATTGGCAAAAAGGCGCTTGGCAGCACCGGATGGTCGCTCATCAGGGCAAAGCAGAGGCCATGGGCGGCGAGGATAGCCGGAGCGGCGAAGCTGCGGCCCTTGAGTTCGAGCTTGCTGCGGGTGGTGAGGTTGGGCCCCAGCACCAACCGGGCTTGCCGCTGGGCCAGGAGGTCGGCGATAAGATGGCCCTCGGTGGCATGCTCGATGATCACCTCAAGACCAAACTCGTCGGCAATCCGCAGGGCGGTGACGATATCGTCGGCCCGATGGGCGTGGGCCCTCAGCGGCATTTCGCCCTTGATAACCCGGGCGACCGCCTCGAGGCCGAGATCGTATTTCCAGTCCTTTTCCCCCTGGCGGGCCAGATAATCCTTGGCCTTGAACAACGTCTCCCGCACCAGGGCAGCCGTAGCCATCCGGGTAACCGGCGCCTTCTTCTGCTCGCCGTGAACCCGCCGCGGATTCTCGCCAAAAGCGATTTTCAGGCCGGCGTGGCGCTTCACCAGCATGGCCTCGACCGATTCGCGGCGTCGGGTCTTGATGATGCTGCACTGGCCGCCGACCGGGTTGGCGCTGCCGGGGGCCACCATTACGGTGGTCACGCCGCCGGCCACGGCGTCAGCCAGCCCGGGGTCGTCCGGGTTTATCGCGTCGACAACCGCCATCTCCGGCGTAGTCGGCCGGCTGGTTTCGTTGACGTCTTCGCCGGCCCAGTCGTAATTCTCGCTGTACACCCCCAGATGGCTGTGAGCGTCGACTAGGCCGGGGGTTATATATTTGCCGGCAGCGTTGATTACCGTTGCGCCGTCGGGGATGGCCAGACCTGTACCCACGGCGACGATCTTACCGCCGGCCACCAGCACCGTACCGCCGTCCAGCGGCGTCCCGGCCATGGTCAGCACCTTGCCGCCAGTTATCGCCAGCATGCTCATCGCCCCTTTCCTCTGCCGGCGGCCGCCTTTTTCGCGGCCACCTGCCGGCGCAGCCATTCATACCAGTCCTCCAGGCCCTCGCCGGTCCGGCAGGAGGCCTTGATGAGGGTGATTCCCGGGTTAATACCGGTTATGTCGGCGCAGGCCGCCGCCATATCGAAGCTGGTGTACGGCAGCAGGTCGATCTTATTGACAATGGCGGCACTGGCCTGTTTGAAAATCAGCGGGTACTTCAGCGGCTTGTCGTCGCCCTCGGTCACACTGAGGACTGTGACCTTGACGTCCTCGCCGATCTGGAACTCGGCCGGACAGACCAGGTTACCGACATTCTCGATTATCAGCAGCTCGAGGTTGGCCAGATCGAGGCCGGCCAGCACGCCTTTGACCATATTGGCATCAAGATGGCAGCCGCCACCGGTGTTGATCTGAACCACCGGCACTCCCAGACGGTCGATCCGTTCAGCGTCCTTGGCGGTGAACAGATCGCCCTCGATAACCGCCATCGTCATTTCATCCTTGAGGGCGGCGATCGTCTTTTCCAGCAGCGACGTTTTCCCCGAGCCGGGCGACCCCAGGAGATTGAGGCTGAAAATGCCCTTGGCTGTCAGAAAGTCATTGACTTCGGCGGCGATCTGGTCATTTTTGTCGAGAATATTGGCCATTACTTTGATTTCCATTACTCCACCTCCAAATGTTCCACCCGCAGTTCCCGGCCGGAGATGATTTCCACACCGGCTGAACCGCAGCCCGGACAGAGAAAACAATACCGCTCGACGGCGAACTCGCGGCCGCAGTCACGGCAACGGCCCACCAGCGGCGTTGTCTCGATTTCAAGCTCAGCCGCCTCCGCCGGCGTCTCGGCCGCCAGGGCCGCAAAGCAAAACTTCAGGGCTTCGGGCTCAACCTCGGTCATCGCCCCTACCTGCAGCTTGATGCGCACCACCTTTGCCGCCTCATGGCGGGCGGCGGTGTCGAGGACGATATCGAGAATCCCCTGAGCGATAGCCATTTCATGCATCGTTGCTCTCCCATAGTTCGGCAAGTATCAGCTTACGTACCCGGGCGGCCGCGGCGGCCACTTCCGGCGTCAGTACAAGCCCCATCGCCAGCTCGGCCGGCTCAATGCCATAAATGACCATCGGCGGCAGCGCCGCCCGGGCAGCCAGCAAAGCAAGTGTCTGGGGCAGCGAAAAGTCGTGCAGGGAAAAACCGGCCGCCGGCTCGGCCGGACCAAGGTCGGCCGGCGCCAGCCGGTATACCGTCCCGGGCTCGCCACCGCCGGTCAGGGCATCGACAATGATAATCCGGCTGGCTGCCAGCAGCGAACCCAGCACCTCCAGCGACGAAACGCCGCCGTCGATCGCGGTCACGCCGGCCGGCAGCTTGTCATTGGCCAGTTCCTCAACCACCCGGATACCGACGCCGTCGTCGCTCATCAGCAAATTGCCGAAGCCCACGACATAAGTTCTCTCCATGCTGCCGCTACCTTTTGCGCCGCAGCAGCTCGAGCGCTGCCGCCGGCGGCCGGGTATTGACGACATCGGCGGCGGTAAGCCAGCCTTTGCGGGCCACGCCTACACCGTAGGTCACACTGTCCATTTCACCGACGGCATGCGCGTCAGGGTTGATCGCCAGCAGGACGCCGGCCTCTTTGGCCTTGCGGCACCAGTGCCAGTCAAGGTCGAGGCGGTAAGGGCTGGCGTTGATCTCCAGGCAGGTGCCGGAATCGGCGGCAGCGGCGATCACGGCCGGCAGATCGACGGCATAGCCGTCGCGGGCCAGCAGAATTCGCCCGGTCAGATGGCCGAGCACCGACACATAGCGGTTTGCCAGCGCCTTTATTATTCTTTTGGTCATATCGGCTTCGCTCTGACGGAATGCTGAATGCACCGAGGCGATGACAAAATCGAAGCTGGCCAAAACCTCGTCTGGATAGTCCAGCGACCCGTCGGGCAGAATGTCGCACTCGATACCGGCAAAAATGGTGAAGGTCGGATCGGCGGCGTTCAGGCGTTCGATCTCCCGCCGCTGCTCGTCGACTGTCTCGACCCGGAGGCCGCGGGCGTAGACGGCGGTGCGGCTGTGATCGGTTATCCCCAGGTACCGCCACCCCCGGGCCTTGGCCGCCGCCGCCATCTCGGCCAGAGTTGCGCTGCCGTCCGAATAGGTTGTATGCACATGGAGGACGCCGCGAATGTCGTCGTCCCTGACCAGCACCGGCAATTGTCCGGCGGCCGCCGCCGCGATCTCCCCGGTATCCTCCCGCAGCTCCGGTTCTATATAGTCCAGCCCCAGAGTCCGGTAGAATTCATGTTCGTCGGTCGGCGC
>JAEZLU010000358.1 GCA_023415075.1 Bacillota bacterium | reverse complement strand
GAACAGGTAGTCGACGTCGTCGAGGTGGCCTTTGGCGATCATGGCGACGGCGCCGGAGAGGTTTTCTTCGTTGGGCTGGAAGAGCAGCTTGACGGTGCCGCGGATGGCGGCCCGGTTGTCGGCAAAGTGTCGGGCGAGGAGGAGGCCGATGGCGGTATGGGCGTCGTGGCCGCACATGTGGGCGTAGCCGGGGTTTTGCGAGGCGAAGCCCTCGGTGGCCGGGCGGTGGCCGGGGTCGGCCGTTTCGGTGACTTCGTTGGCGTCGATGTCGAAGCGGAAGGCGACGGTCGGGCCGGGCTGGCCGCCCTTAAGGACGGCGACGACACCGGTATGGCCGCCCTTGGCCGGGACGAGGAATTTTTCGTCGGCGCCGGCCCGGACGGCCTGGCCGTAAGCTTCGGCGAGCTTGTCGGCGGTGGGCGGCATGAGCCGGGCCTCGTCGGCGACGGCGTCGCGGCCGAGCTTGACGTCATAGCCCCAGGCGGTGAGTTTTTCGGCGACGAAGGCGGTGGCGAAGAGCTCCAGCCAGGAGGGCTGGGGGCAGCGGTGGAGAGTCCGCCGCCATTCTGTGGCGGCAGCCTCGTGGGTGGTGATCGATTGGCTCATGGGGGACACTTCCTTTCGGTATTGGGCGATCGTTTATTATTTTGGCTAACGGACGGCAAAAACCTGCCGGTCCGGCAGGTTTTGTGCCGGAGCCGGCAGGCAGGGCTAGGCGACTACCGGAATGACGACGGTGTCGGTCACAGCGTTTTTTTAAGAAGCTGCCGGCAGTCTTCCCGGCTGATGCCTAATGAGTCCAGGGCGCCCGGCTCGAGTTCGGCCAACTGGGGGCAGAGCGCCTGCCAGGCCAAGTGGCTGGCGACGTGGATGGCGGCGACGAGTTCGCGGTTGATTACCGCCGGGTTCAGGGGATCGTGATGGAAGAGGGCGGTTTCGACGACTGGATATGGTAGACCCCACCAGCGCAACAGGTAGCCGCCGACTTCAGGATGGGCAGCCCCGAGATGCTTTCTTTCGAGTTCCAGCAGCTGCCCCTCGCTGCCGCGGCCATTTTCCTGCAAGACTTGCTGGTACTTTTCGGGAAAGTAGTTCAGGCACATCAAAAGCCCCAGGTTAGCGAGCAGGCCGGCGGTCTGCTGGGTGTCGGGCAGCGGTTTTCTAAGCAGGTCGGCGTATATGCGGGCCAGAAACAGGTTGGTGCTGTTGGCGTGGGCCGCCAGCCGTTTGACGCTGAAGGGCGGGATGCTTACAGTGGCGTTTTGAAACAGGCTGCAGGACAGGACGATCGTTTTGATGGCGCTCAGGCCCAAAAAGGTTATCGCTTTGGCCACCGAAGCGGTGCTGATGCCCAGGAAGGCCGAGTTGGCAACCCGCAGCACGGCGGCGGCTACGGCGGGGTCGGTTTCGACGACGCCGGCGATCGGGCCGATATCGGCCCCGTCTTCGATGAGTTTAGCGACTTTGCTGTAGAGCTGCGGCGTTACCGCCAGGTTGTCGAGCCGGTTGGCGATGGCCAGCAGGCCGTGGCTGCCAAGAATCCGCCTGGTGGCAAAGATCTGGTTGATCTTGGCCCGCAGTTCGTCGCCGTCCCACGGCTTCAGGAGATACATGCTGCTCGAGCCGTCGACGATGCTGTCAAGGATGGCGCTCTCCTCGGCGTAGCCGCTAAGTATCAGGCGGCTGGTGCGCGGATAGAGGTCCCTGACCCGGCGGAGGAACTGGTGGCCGTTCATTACCGGCATGCGCACGTCGGACACGACGATGTCGACCTGGGTTTCCGCAAGGATCCCGAGGCCGGCTTCGCCGCTGTCGGCGGTGAGGACTTCGTAGCCGCTGTCGTATAACAGCCGCTTGATAGCTTTGAGTATCGCTCTTTCGTCATCGACGAAAAGAACTCTGTCGCCCATATGGACCTCCGGAAAAATAGATTCACTCCTTGCTGCGGGGCTGTTTGATCGGCAGCTTGATGGTGAAGGTGGTGCCCGAATGCAGCTTGCTGGCGACGATGATATCGCCGTGGTGCTTATTGATAACGATGTCGTAGGAGATGCTGAGGCCCAGGCCGGTCCCTTCGCCGACCGGCTTGGTGGTGAAGAAGGGGTTGAAGATGTCCTGGCGGATTTCGTCCGGGATACCGGGCCCGTTGTCCTCGATGTCGCAGTAGACGAATTCGTCGTCGGCCCGGCTGCGGAGCTTAATAAGGCCATGCGGGCCGGAATGCCAGCCTTTGATCGCCTGGGCGGCGTTCATTACAATGTTGAGGAGGACCTGGTTGATCTTGCCGCCCATGGCCTCGATAACCGGAATGCCGCCGAGGTCTTCCTCGACGTCGGCGATGTATTTTATTTCGTTGCGGGCCACAGTAAGCGTGCTCCTGAGGCCGGCGTTGAGGTCGAAATCCTGGAAGCTGTCCTGCTGGTCGACGCGGGAAAACAGACACAGGGCTTTGACGATGTTCTCCATCCGGCTTATGCCCTCGCCGGTCTCGGTGAAGATCGGCCCGAGGTCGCCCATTATGTAATCGAGCTTGTATTTCTTTTCGAGGTCGTCGATCTGTTCGCCAACCGTTTTCAGTTCGGCTATGTTCGCCTGTTTGACCAGGCGGTGGAGGTCCCGGTAAGCGTTTACCATTTCGGCCAGCCGGCCCATGTATTTTTGCATGGTCTCAAAGTTGCTGTGGACGAAGCCCAGCGGGTTGTTGATCTCGTGGGC
>JAEZLU010000296.1 GCA_023415075.1 Bacillota bacterium | reverse complement strand
ACGAGATCCGCAACCCGATGATGGCCGTAAAAGGCTTCGCCGAACTCCTCAAAGAAGAAATAACCCCGGCCGAACAAGGCGAATACGCCGACATCATTGTTCGCGAAACCGTCCGTATCAACCGGCTTATCGAAGAACTCCTGACCTTCGCCCGGCCGACCGCGGCCACCATTCGCCAGACCGTCGTCAACAGCGTCGTCGCCGACTCGCTGCTCCTTCTCGAGCCCAAGGCCGCCCACAGCCGCATTGAGGTCAGCCGCGACTTTGCCAGCGGCCTGCCGCCGGTCATGGTCGACAGCGAGCGCTTCAAGCAGGTGCTCATCAACATCCTCATCAACGCCGGTCAGGCCGTGGGCTGCGACGGCCATATCGGCATCCGCACCCACTACGAAGCCGCCGATGACACAGTGCGGGTCAGCGTGGCCGACACCGGCGTCGGCATCGCTCCCGATAACATAGGCAAACTCTTCGACCCCTTTTTCAGCACCAAGGACGCCGGCACCGGCCTCGGCCTGTCGGTTGCCGAGCGGCTGATGACAAGCTGGGGCGGCAAAATTCTGGTAGAATCGACCCTCGGGCGGGGCAGCACCTTTACGCTCGTGCTGCCGGCTGCGAAAGGAGATGGCGATGGAAGTCAACGACCGGGTACTGGTAGCCGATGACGAACTCTCGGTGCGCCGGCTGCTGGAAGAAGTGGTCCGCAAGGCCGGCCACACTGTCTATCTCGCTGAGAACGGCCGGGAAGCGGTCGAAAAAGCTCGCTCCCTCCAGCCGGCCGTCATCATCATGGACATCAGAATGCCGGTGATGGACGGTATGGAAGCCTTCGAGATCATCCGCAGCGAGCAGCCGCAGACGGCGGTCATCCTCATGACCGCCCACGGCACGGTCGACACGGCGGTCGAGGCCATGAAAAAAGGGGCCTTCGACTACCTTGTCAAGCCCTCCAACGTTGCCGAACTGCGGATAATCCTCGAGCGGGCCTTCCAGCTCCGCCGCCTGCGCCAGGAAGTCGCCGCCCTGCGGACCGAAGTCCAGGACAAATACCAGTTTGGCAACATCATCGGCAAAAGCGCCGTCATGCAGGAAGTCTACAAAAAAGTCGGCCGGGTTGCCCAGACCAACGCCACCGTCCTCATCACCGGCGAAAGCGGCAGCGGCAAAGAACTTATCGCCAAAATAATCCACAACAACAGCCTGAGGCGGGACGCTCCCTTCATCAAGGTCAACTGCGGCGCCCTGCCTGAAGGGCTTTTGGAAAGCGAGCTGTTCGGCTACGAACGGGGCGCCTTCACCGGCGCCATGGCCCGCAAGCCCGGCCGTTTCGAACTAGCCGATCACGGCACCATCTTTTTTGATGAAGTCGGCGACCTCAGCCTGCCGCTGCAGGTCAAGCTGCTCGGCGTCCTCCAGGAGCGGGAATTCGAGCGGGTCGGCGGCACGGCCACCATCAAGGTCGACGTCCGCATCATCGCTGCCACCAACCGTGACCTTGAAGAAATGGTCAGCCGCGGCCTCTTCCGCGAGGACCTCTACTACCGCCTCAAAGTCGTGCCCATCCATGTGCCGTCCCTGCGCGAGCGGCCGGAAGACATCCCCCTCCTTGTCGACTACTTCCTGGCCCGCTTCGCCGCCGATGCCCATCGGGACCCACCGCTCCTCACCGCCGGAGCCGGCGCCCTCATCAGGCAGTACCACTGGCCCGGCAACGTGCGGGAACTGGCAAATGTCCTCGAACGCTCGGTCATCATGTCCAGCGGCGTCATCGGCGTCGCCGACCTGCCGGGCCTGACCATTGTCAGCGAGCCCTCCCAGGTCTCCGTCCCGGAAATCGGTACCCTGCGCAACATCCTCCACCAGGTGGAGCGGCAGGTCATCATCCGGGCACTCAGGGCTCACGGCGGCAGCCGCTCGCGCACCGCTCAGGCCCTCGAAATCAGCCGGCGGGCTCTCCTCTACAAAATCGAAGAACACGGCCTTGGCAAAACCGTGCCGGCCGACCGGTCGCCGCAATAAGCGCTACCGGCTCCGGCCGCGCAAATTGCCTGAGCCTCAAAGCCAATTCCAAACATCCGCGAGTTTATCAATATCCCCCGGGTTTGCCGCCGGCATCTCCCTCGCAACCCGCTACCCCTGGGCCGTGTCACCACAGCCCAGGGGTCTTTTTTTCACCGCCGCGGCTGGTACGCTGTCTGGCGCGGGGAGTGCAATAATTTGCGCAGAAAAAAGTCAAAAAAAACTGACACGCGCAAACTCCTGCGCCTGGTTGCTTTTGTGCCGGCCTATCAACATGTCCGGCAGCCGGCTGTCCGCTAACCACAAGGCTTCTCCAGCCCCGGCCATTTTGGCACGGAATTTGCTTCATAGCTTATCAGACTGCCGTAGGCTGCAAAAGGGAGGTGAAGGCCGCAGACCAGTTAACCGTTGCCGTGAACGTCCGCCGATCGATTTTCCGGAATGATCTGACTAATACTTGAAAATGCCCCGGGTGACGCAACAACCAAAAGGAGGTAATCATATTGGAAATTCAACGCCAACCCGCCAGCCAAAAAGAAGCGCACAGCGTCATGGAGCGCTGGGGCATCAGCCTGGCCGACTGGAGTGAACGCTGGTTCCCCGATGCCTACGTCTTCGCCGCCATCGCCGTCGCCGTAACCTGCGGCGCCGCTCTGATGCTCGGCCGCTCCCCCTACATGATCGCCGCCGACTTCGGCAAATCGTTCTGGACCCTCATACCCTTCACCATGCAGATGGCCTTTGTCGTTATCGGCGGCTACATCGTCGCCGTCTCGCCGCCGGTCAAAAAGCTGGTGGTCGCTCTGGCCGCCTATCCCAAGAGCCCTAAAATCGCCGTAGCCTACGTCGCCTTCATGGCCATGATCGCCTCCCTCCTGAGCTGGGGCTTCAGCCTGATTTTCGCCGGCATGCTCATGCGGGAAATCAGCAAACGGGTCGACGGCGTCGACTACCGGGCCATCGGCGCTGCCGCCTACCTCGGCCTCGGCAGCATCTGGGCCCTCGGCCTGTCCTCCTCGGCAGCCCTCCTCATGGCCACCAAAGGCTCGATCCCGCCGGCCCTCTTCAAGATCAGTGGCCTGATTGTTCTTGACCAGACCCTCTTCACCTGGCAGAACCTTGTCATGATCGCCGTCCTCGTCGTCCTGTCGGTCTGGATCTGCTACGTGTCGGCCCCCAACGCCGACAAAGCCAAGACAGCCGCCATGGCCGGCATCGTTTATAAGGAAGAAGAAGAAGACCTCGGCAAACCGAACACCCCGGGCGAATACCTCGAATACAGTCCCATCCTCACTATCATTCTCGTCCTTCTCGGCCTCGGCTACCTTGTGGATACCTTTGCCACAAGGGGCGGCCTGGCTGCCCTCGACCTCAACGTCTACAACTTCATGTTCATCATCGCCGGCATGCTTCTCCACTGGACCCCCAGAGCCTTCCTTAAGGCGGCCGCCAAATCAGTGCCGATGACCGGCGGCGTCCTTATTCAGTTCCCCCTCTACGCCGGCATCTTCGGTGTTCTGATGGGCTCCGGCCTCAACGAACTGCTGGCCAAATTCTTCGTTTCGGTCTCCAACGCCCAAACCTTGCCGGTAGTTGTCGGTATCTACTCGGCCATCCTCGGCCTCTTTCTGCCCTCGGGCGGCGGCAAATGGATCGTCGAGGCTCCCTATGTGCTCGAAGCCGCCAACCAGCTCAAAGTCAACCTGGCCTGGATGGTTCAGGTATACAACGCCGCCGAGGCCCTGCCCAACTTCGTCAACCCCTTCTGGATGCTGCCCCTTCTCGGCCTCACCGGCGTAAAAGCCCGCGACCTGGCCGGCTACTCCATACTCCAACTGTTTTTCCACACCCCGGTCGTTCTTATCATGCTCTGGCTGCTGGCCAAGACCCTTCCCTACGTGGCGCCGATTACCCAGTAGACCGCCCGGGCCACGCCCGTTATCAGCCTTGGCTGTCCCGGCGGCGGAGCGGCCAGGCCGCCCCGCCGCCGGCGGCTGCCACTAAAAAGCCCGCCGACCCCGCCGGCGGGACAGGAGGTAGACCATGGCCAAAATCATCAGCCCACAGGCCGCCACCGAACTGATAAAAGACGGCATGACCGTCATGATCGGCGGCTTTCTCGCCGTCGGCACCCCGGAAAAACTGGTCGACGCCCTTGTCGCCAAGGGTACGAAAAACCTGACCGTCGTCGGCAACGACACCGGCACGCCGGAAAAAGGCATCGGCAAGCTTGTCGTTAACCGCCAGCTCAAAAAAGTCATCGTCTCCCACATCGGCACCAACCCGGAGACCGGTCGCCAGATGCACGCCGGCGAAATAGAAGTCGAACTGGCGCCCCAGGGTACCCTGGCTGAGCGTATCCGCGCCGCCGGTGCCGGCCTTGGCGGCGTCCTCACGCCTACCGGCCTGGGGACGATCGTCGCCGAAGGCAAACAGATCCTGGCCATCGACGGCCGCGAATACCTGCTGGAAAAACCCCTCAAAGCCGATGTGGCCCTTTTGAAAGCTCATACCGCCGACAAAGCCGGCAATCTCGTCTTTCGACGCTCGGCCCGCAACTTCAATCCGGTTATGGGCACCGCCGCCACCGTCGTCATCGTCGAAGCCACCAACATCGTCGAACCCGGAGCGATCGATCCCGACGCCGTCATGCTGCCAGGCATATTCGTGCAATACCTGGTACAGGGATAGGAGGGCTGTAAACATGGATCCGAAAACACTGATTGCCAAGCGCATCGGCCGGGAATTCAAAGACGGCGACCTCGTCAACCTCGGTATCGGCATCCCCACCCTGGTGGCCGATCACCTGCCGGCCGGCGTTAACATCATCCTCCACTCGGAGAACGGCTTCGTCGGCCTCGGCTCGGCCGAGGGCGCCAGCGACCCCGACCTGGTAAACGCCGGCGGCAAACCGGTCACCATCATCCCCGGCGGCGCCTTTTTCGACAGCGCCATGTCTTTTGTCATTATCCGCGGCGGCCACGTCGCCGCCACTGTCCTCGGCGGCCTCGAAGTCGACCAGGAAGGCAACCTCGCCAACTGGATGGTTCCGGGGAAAATCGTCCCCGGCATGGGCGGCGCCATGGACCTTGTCGTCGGTGCCAAGCGGGTCATTGTCGCCATGGAGCATACCGCCAAAGACGGCACCCCGAAAATCCTCAAGAAATGCACCCTGCCGCTCACCGCCCGCCAGGAAGTCGACATGATCGTCACCAATCTGGCCGTCTTCGTCCGCAACGGGAGCGGCCTCGTCCTCACCGAGACCGCCCCCGGCATTACCGTCGACATGGTAAGAGGCGTCACCGCGGCCGACTTCACAGTGGCCGCTGACCTTAAGTCCATGGAATAACCGTTGTCAGACCCGCAGCCTACTGGCAGCTGCGGGTCTTTTTTTGGGCCATGCCGTATCCGATACTATGTTTCGCGTTGACAAAAACCACATTAAATGATACGTTAATAGCGAACTCCCTTATGGGAAAAAATAATTGGAGGCTGATGCGTGATAAAGAGGGGTAACAAAAAATGGAGTTCTTGATCGCACTATCTCAGATCATGATGGTAAACATCGTACTAAGCGGCGACAACGCGGTAGTCATAGCCATGGCCAGCCGCTGCCTGCCGGCCAAGCAGCAGAAGATGGCCATCTTGTGGGGAAGTGCCGGGGCGATTGGGCTACGGGTGGTGCTGACGCTTGTAGCGGTTACCCTTTTAAAAATTCCCTATCTCCAGTTTGCCGGCGGTTTGCTGCTCGTCTGGATCGGCATCAAGCTGCTGCTGGAGGAAGAACACTCCGAGGGCATCCAGGCCTCTGACTCGCTGTGGGCGGCGGTGAAGACAATCATCATCGCCGACATCGTCATGAGCCTCGACAACACCCTGGCCATCGCCGCCATCGCCCGCGACAACTATCTGCTCCTGGGCGTCGGCCTTGCCCTCAGTATCCCGCTCATCATCTTCGGCAGCAAAATCCTCGTCGTTCTCATGAGCCGGTTCCCGATCATCGTCTACATCGGCGCCGGCCTCATCGCCTGGACGGCCGGGGAAATGATGATCGACGACCCCAAGCTCGGCAGCCATATTCTGGAGTACACGCCCCACTGGCTGCTGCCTGCCGCCATTACCGCCCTCACCGTCGGCCTGGGCTACTGGCGGCGGAAGAACCCTATTCCCAGCTGTCCCAACCCGGATAACGAATAACGGCAGAAACAAAAGACCGTTGCTCTTACGAGCAACGGTCAGTCTGTCGATAAAGGCCCATCTGCGGCGTTGCTCCTCAAAGCGCTTGCTTGCGTACGTCCCGCAGTACGCGGCGCGTCGCGCTTTTCCGGTGCGCCTTGCATCTGGACCTTTCTAGCCAGCCTGGGTTTGTCGACAACCTGATCCGTTGCTCTTACGAGCAACGGTTTTTTTCATTTATCGTCCATATAGGCGGCGACAATCTCGCCGAAATACAAGGTGTGAAAATTGCCTTCCGGGTACCACTGGTTCTTTACCTGGCCGGCGGCTGCCGGCAGCATCACCTGCTTATAGACCACCCTGCACTCGTAGTACAGGCCGCAGCCGGCCACCACCGGCGTCGCCACCTTCTGCCCGGGGGCCAGCCTGAGACCGGCCACCGCCAGCTTGTCGGTATCGCGGCCGGACTGGGTGCCGCAGATATTCAGGGACGCCTGCATACCGCCCAGCGGCAGGCTGACCGTGAACTCGCCGACCGACTCGATAAAAGCGAAAGTGTAGCGGGACGGGCGCACCATCACCGTGAAAACCGGCTTGCCCCACATGAACCCGACCGCCCCCCAGCCGATGGTCATCGTGTTTGCTTTGGCCGCCGACCCGGCCGTGAGAAAAGCGCCCTTGCTCAAAATCTCAATGGCGCGGGCGGCCTGTTCGCTGTAAGTTATCGGCTTTGCCATAAAAACCCTCCTGTCTCGTTTTGGCCGGCCTCCGGCCTGTCCCTATATATATATTCGCCCATTGATTTCCAATTCCTGGTAACAAACTGTCCCTATAAGCTGAATAGAAAAAATTTCTATAAGGGTAAAAGAAGCAACACCCTGCCCGGGCGCCCCAATTCGAGCTATAATGAAAGTAATCCGCCCCATGGAGGTTAACTTGGCCGATTTTTCCAAAGTCGATAAAGAAAAATACGTCCACGGCGTTTTTGCTGCCATCGCCCGCCGCTACGACGCCCTGAACACGCTCCTCAGCTTCAACCAGGACAAGCGCTGGCGCCGCTTCGCCGTCGCCCAGACCGGGCTGCCGGCCGGCGGCAGAGCCCTTGACGTCTGTACAGGCACCGGACAGCTGGCCATCGAGCTGGCCAGGGCGGCCGGCCCTGGCGGCCGGGTAGTCGGCCTCGACTTCTGCCGGGAAATGCTCGATATGGCTGTGGCCAACATCGCCAGGACGCCCTACCGGCCGGTCATCGAACTCGTCGAAGGCAACGCCATGTCCCTGCCCTTCGCCGACGACAGCTTCGACTGCGCCACCATCGGCTTCGCCTTGCGCAACGTCCCCGACATCGCCGCCGTCCTCGCTGAAATGCGGCGGGTCGTGCGGCCGGGCGGCACCGTCGTCTCGCTTGAACTTGCCAAGCCCGGCGCCCCTGTCTTCAAACAGTTATATTATCTCTATTTCGAACAGCTTTTACCCCTCATCGGCAAAATTGGTGTCGGCGTCGACGGGCCTTATCGCTGGCTGCCCGAATCCCTCCGGCGGTTCCCCCACCAGTCCGAGGTCTTGGATCTCTTCCGGGCCGTCGGTCTTAAAAACGCCGCCTGCCATGAACTCACCGGCGGTATCGTCGCCGTCCATGTCGGCAGCAAATAGAAGGGAGGGAGGGAAACCATGCAACTGGGAAAACTCGGCGTATTCCTGGAAATGATCAAATTCGAGCACACCTTATTTGCCTTGCCGTTTGCCTATATCGGCGCCCTCCTGACCGAGCGGCAGCTGCCCACCCTCCACAACTTTTTCTGGATAACCTTGGCTATGATCGGCGCCCGCACGGCCGCCATGTCCCTCAACCGGATCATCGACCGCCGCATCGACGCCGCCAACCCCCGCACCAGCGGGCGGGCCCTGCCGCGTGCCCTCTTGACCCCCGGCGAAGTATGGGTCTACACTATCCTGTCGCTCGCCCTTCTGGCCCTGGCGGCCTATCAGCTCAGCCCGCTGGCCTTCCGCCTCTTCCCGCTCGTCGTCTTTGCCCTCACCTTCTACTCTTATACCAAGCGCTTCACCTGGCTATGCCACTTTTTCCTCGGCGCCACCCTCGGCCTGGCGCCGCTGGGCGCCTGGGTGGCCATTGCCGATCAGCTCGCCTTTGCCCCGGTCGTCCTGGGCCTAGGCGTTACCTTCTGGGTGGCCGGCTTTGACATCATTTACGCCTGCGACGACTACGAATTCGACCGCCAGACCGGCATTTACTCCATTCCGGCCCGCTTCGGCATCGCCAAAGCCCTTGTCATCGCCCGCCTGCTCCACGCCCTGGCGGCGGCCGCCTTCCTGGCTCTCGGCGCCCTTATGGACCTCGGCCTATACTACTGGCTGGGCGTCAGCGGCGCCGTCCTGCTGCTTTTCTGGCAGCACCGCCTGATCTCGCCGGCCGACCTCTCGCGGACCGGCCTGGTTTTTTTCAGCTTGAACGGGACGCTGAGTGTGGTGATGTTTATATTCACCTTCCTCGAAATATTAAGCGGTCGTTGATAAGCCCCCATCTGCTGTGTTGGCCCCGCAAACCCATTGCTAGCGTACGTCACCAGTACGCGTCGCTGCTGAGTTTGCGGGGCCGCCTTGCACCTGGGGCCTTCTGAACGACCGCTTGCTGATATGAAACCTCAGAGCGCTGTTGGTAAGGAGTACTCGTTCTGCGGTACCGCAGAAAAAATCTCAATACTTGTTAAGAATAGAGCCATACTAAAAGCGCCGGGCTGAAGCCCGGCGCTTTATCGATTACGATTTGGTTTTCAGTTTCTGCAGGGCGAGGTATTTCCGCTGCAGCTCGCCTTCGATGGCCTCGATCTCCTTCAGCAGGCCGTCGACCGCCTTGCCCTCGCACTGGCCAGACAGGAAAACGGCCTTGCCGTATTCCTTGAACAGCCGGTCCTGCTTGGTCTCGAGAAACTCCATCTGCAGGCGGATCTCGGTGACCTCCTTGGCCCACTTGGCCTCCTCGCTGAGATTTTCCCACAATGCGCGGGCCTTCTGGGTCACAAGCTCGCGGTATTCCTTCAGACTCTCCT
>JAEZLU010000189.1 GCA_023415075.1 Bacillota bacterium | reverse complement strand
GGTTAAAGCTTGAATTTAAGCACGGTCTGCTGCAGGTCGCCGGCCATGCGGGACAGGGCCTGGAAGCTTGCGGCGATTTCGCCGATCGAGGCGTTGACTTCTTCGGCGCTGGCGGCGGTAGTTTCGGTGGCGGCGGCCGACTGCTGGGCGACCGAGGCCACGCTCTGGACGGCTTCTTTGATACTAGCCGCGGCCTTGGCCTGGCGGCCGGTCATTTCCACCACTTCGGCAACCTTGTCGGTGGTGATGTCGATATTGGCGGTGATCTCGCTGAAGCTGTCGTGGGCTCGGGTAATGGTGTCGACACCGGCGTTCACGGCGGTGGTCGTGCCGGTGAACGCCTCGACGACGCCGCCGATATCGCCGAGCATGTCGCCGATGATGACGCGGATCTGTTCGGCGGCCTCGCCGGATTGCTCAGCCAGTTTGCGGACCTCCTCAGCCACCACCGCGAAGCCGCGGCCGTGCTCGCCGGCCCGGGCGGCCTCGATGGCGGCGTTGAGGGCTAACAGGTTGGTCTGGCCGGCGATGGAGTTGATCATCTCGACGATCGCCCGCACCTTTTGCGACTTGGCGTCAAGTTCACCGGCCAAGTGGGAGTTGGCGGCGGCCGTGCCGGCAATGCCTTTGATTACGGCGGTGGCCTCGTTGATGGCTTTTTGGCCTTTGCGGGCGGCGGTGCTGATGGCCTGGGCGTTGTCTGTGAGCACTTTCATCTCGCCGGCGACCGCAGTGGCCAGTTCGTTAAGCTCCTGGGTGCGGTCGGCGGCGCCCTGGACGGCCCGGCCGGTTTCTTCGGCCCCTTTGGCGATTTCGCTGGCCGTCTGGGCGACCTGGGCCACAGCCCGGCCGGCCTCGTCGGTGGTGGCGGTCAGCTCTTCGCTGGCGGCCGACAGGGATTGGGCGTTGCCCTGGACGGTGCCCACGATGACCCGCAGGTTGGCGGCGGTGTCGTTGACGGCCGCGGCCAGCTTGCCCAGCTCATCGCGGGAACGGTAGGCGACATTCAGGGTAAGGTCGCCGGCGCCCAGCTTGGCAACCTCGCGGGTAACGAGGCTGAGGGGCCGGAACATTCTGCCCACCAGCCACCAGGTTGCGAGGGTCAAAAGTATCAGGACAGCCAGCAGCAGCAGGCCACTGCTCATGATGCCGGCGGAAAAGCCTTTCATCAGTTCGGCCTTGGGAATGGCAATGGCTACGTGCCAGCCGGGAGTCTCGGCCCGCTGAAGGGCGATGAAGCTGGGTTGACCGAGGGAGGAGGTATAAGTGCTTATCCCGATAGAGTTTGCTTTGATTAGCTCCTTAACGGCTTCGGGCGCCGACTTGCCTTCGGTCACAAGCTCGGGCGCGGTGTGGGCGATGAAGCGGCCGTCGCCGGTCATAATAGTCGCCAAGCCGCTGTGGCCGGCCTGCAGGTCGCCCAAAAGATTCTGGAGGAAGGTGAGGTCGATGCTGACGGTAAGCACGCCGACGGTATCGAGAGTGGCATTGTTGTGGATGGGGTAAGCAATAAAGACCGACTGTTTGCCGGTCGCCCGGCTGACGAGGATGTCGCTGACGGCTGTGCTGTTGGTGGTGATTGCCGCCTTCCAGTGGGCCCGGTCGGCCAGACTTGTGCCGATGAACTTGGCGTCGTACGGATAGGCGTTGATTACTTTGCCGGCCCGGTCGGTCACGGTCAGGCTCATGATGCCCGGGAGGTTTTGCGAGGTGAGTTTGAGCTGCAGGCTGGATTCGGCAGTGTTTTCCGATAAGAGGGACGGCTGTTGCGAGAGAACCTGGCCGGCCCGCCAGAAGGTGAGAAACCAGGTGTTGACCTGCAGGCTCAGCATGGCGCTTTGCCCCTGGATGTTGTCCAGGGCGTCACGCTCGACGGCCGTGTAGATGGAATAGAGCTGGAGACCGCTGACCGATACCGTGACCACCAGCAGGGCGGCGATCATCACCGACAGGAACTTGTTTTTGATCGACAAGGCGCAGCGCCTCCCTTGCGCATAATCTTGTGATAATTTAGAAAATTAGGCACAAAAATAGAAAATCCTGTATGTATAACCAATATGTGACTGATTGTGTTGAGTTTTTCCATTGGGTATCGAAAAATAAAACGCCGGGATTTCTTCCCGGCGTCGGTCAATGTTTCAGCTTGTGCTGGTACGGCAACCAGCCTTTGGTCAGGGCCAGCTGCATCAGCCGGTAGTTGAATTCGAAGGCGTCGTCGAGGGTGTCCTGGTAGAGTCTGGCGACATAAGGCTGATAGGATTGGTGCATTGTGGCCAGCACCGCCAGCTGTGAGGCTTTGGCCATATTGGCGAGAGCGAGGACAATTTCCTGGTCGCTGAAGCGGGCGTCTTCGCTGATATCGAGGAGGGCGTCGTGGAGGGCCCGCTTTTTGAAATGGAGGTCAGGCAACTCGTTGCCGCCGTCGGCGAGGGTCTTTTCGGCCTGGTTCAGCAGCCATTCGGTCTGTCCGTCGATGGCTTGCTTTAAGAGGGCCTTAAGGTCGCTGTCGCGGGCTTGGTTGTAATAAACGGCCAGGGTGGCGACGTTCTGGCGGCCGGCGAGGATGATGCCGTAAAGGCCGGCGGCTTCGACGTAGTTGAGCGGTTCCTTGTCGAAAGCGATGTTGACGGCGGTGCTAATCCGGGCTTGAACGCGGTCGAGGATGGTCATCGTACTGCCTCCCGTATGGTTTTTTCCGCTTTCTTAGCTTGAACATTTCCGCCGCTTTTCATGCGCCGGGGAGGATTTGTCTGCGGCGGGAACGAATTTACTAGCTGTTTCCTATTTGCTACGAGGGGGTATTTTGTATGGACTGGTCGGTTCTGAAAAAGACGGCACGCGATAAATTCAACGGAGCCTGCCGGGTGTGCCCGGTGTGCAACGGCGTGGCCTGTGCCGGCGAGATGCCCGGCATGGGCGGCAGCGGTACCGGGGCGTCCTTCCAGAATAATGTGGCGGCCCTGGCCGGCTACCGGCTCAACCTGAAAACGGTGCATGACGTCAATAGCCCCGTTCTCGCCTGCCGGGTGCTCGGTATGGACCTGGCGATGCCGGTTATCGGCGCCGCTATCGCCGGCGGTAAGATAAATATGGGTGGCGCCGCTACCGAGGAGGAATACGCCCAGGCGGTGATAACCGGCTGCCGTCAGGCCGGAGTCATCGGCATGACCGGCGACGGGCCGATCGCCAACGTGTTCGAAGCCGGCCTCAAGGCCATGGCCGAGTTCGGCGGCTGGGGCATCCCGATAGTCAAGCCGCGGGAGAACGACAAGATTATCGAGAAAGCCAAGATCGCCGAGGCTGCCGGTTGCCCGGCCTTCGGTATGGATATCGACGCCGCCGCCCTTATCAACATGACTAACGCCGGTCAGCCGGTAGGACCGAAGACGGTGAAGGAACTGGCCTATATCAAGGCAAAGACGGCGATACCGTTCATCGTCAAGGGCATCATGACGGCCGAGGACGCCAAAGCCTGTCACGAGGCCGGCGTGGACGCCATCGTCGTATCCAACCACGGCGGCCGGGCGCTCGACCACACTCCAGGCACGGCCGAGGTGCTGCCGTACATCGCCGAGGCGGTCAAGGGCAAGCTGACCATCCTGATCGACGGCGGCATCCGCAGCGGCGCCGACATTCTCAAAATGCTGGCCCTGGGTGCCGACGCCGTGCTTATCGGCCGGCCGATTACCATCGGTGCGGTCGGCGGCGGCGCCGAAGGGGTAACGATGGTGCTCGGCAAGCTGGCCGCAGAACTGCGGGCCGCCATGGTGCTGACAGGCACCGCCGACGTGGCCGACGTCAGCGACGA
>JAEZLU010000279.1 GCA_023415075.1 Bacillota bacterium | reverse complement strand
CGGCTGACATGCTCGGCCCGGATAAGAACGGCGGCCACGTCGCTGAGGGTCGCCAGATCGTCGAACTCCAGGGCGCTCAGAGTGGTCAGCCCCTTGTTGAGCACCGACTTGTATTTCTCCAGCGTCTGCAGGGCCTGGTTGGCCCGGCTGAGAATGACGGTTATGTCCTGAAGAGTGTAGCGCATGGTGCCGAGGTACACGGTGATCAGGTTGCGGCGCTGGGAAATGGCGATAACCAGAGCCCCTGTCTGGCGGGCCATCCTCTCGGCCGTGCGATGGCGGGTGCCGGTTTCCGAGGTAGGCACCGCCGGGTCGGGCACCAACTGGGCGTTAGCATAGAGTATCCGCTTGGCGTCAGCCGACAGGACAAGGGCGCCGTCCATTTTGGCCAGCTCGTAAAAGCCGGCCGGCGTAAACTCGCGGTTGATGGCGAAGCCGCCGTCCACTGTTTCCAGCACCCGCGGGTTGTCACCAACCACCACCAGAGCCCCCATCTTGGCCCGCAGGACATTTTCCAGTCCATCCCGCAGGGCGGTGCCGGGTGAAAGATGCTTGAGAATCTTCACAAAGCGTGCGTCGACGTGATTTGCCGGGTTGCTCATACAAACACCGCCTCCATGGCCTCGGTAACACTATTGACGCCGATAACTTCGAGCCCCGGCGGCTGTTGCTTAAGCCCGGCCAAATTGCCGGCCGGTACCACCGCCCGGGCGAAACCGAGGGCTGCCGCCTCCTTGACCCTAAGCTCGATCCGCGGCACCATCCGCACTTCGCCGGTAAGGCCGACTTCGCCCATGACCACCGTCATTGGGTCGATGGCAACGTTGCGGAAGCTGGCCGCCAAGGCTAGGCACACCGCCAGGTCTGCCGCCGGCTCGTCGATGCGGATGCCGCCGACGGCGTTGACATAGGCGTCCTGGTTGCCCAGGGCCAGGCCCACCCTTTTCTCCAGTACGGCCATGAGCAGAATGAGCCGGTTATAGTCGAAGCCCGCCGCCATCCGGCGGGGCATGCCGAAACAAGTAGTACTTACCAACGCTTGGATTTCGATAAGTAACGGCCGAATCCCTTCCAAACAGGCCAGCACCACCGAGCCGGGGGCTCCCTGGGGCCGCTCGGCCAGCAGGAGGGCTGAGGGGTTTGCCACCTGGGTCAGGCCGCCCTCCTCCATACTGAACAGTCCGGATTCGGTGGTCGCCCCGAAACGGTTCTTCATCGCCCTGAGCACCCGGAAAGAGTAGCTGCGCTCACCTTCGAAGTAAAGGACGACGTCGACCATGTGCTCGAGGAGCCGCGGCCCGGCGATATTGCCGTCCTTGGTGACATGGCCGATGATGACCACCGGGATGCCGCTCTCCTTGGCGAAGCGGAGCAGGCGGCCGGTACACTCGCGCACCTGGCTGACACTGCCGGGGGCCGACGAAAGATCGGGCCCGTACATTGTCTGGATGGAGTCGACGACCACCAGGGCCGGCTTGACGGCGGTCGCCTGGGCGACGATCTCCTCCAGGTTGGTTTCGGTCATGATAAACAGCCTGTCGTGCAGCCGGTCGAGCCGCTCAGCCCGCAGCCTGGTCTGGGCTGCCGACTCCTCGCCCGAGGCGTAGAGCACCGGCCCAAGGGTCCGGCTTATATCGCCGGCTACCTGCAAAAGGAGGGTCGACTTGCCGATGCCGGGGTCGCCGCCTAAAAGAACGAGTGAGCCGGGGACGATACCGCCACCCAGCACCCGGTCGAACTCGCTGACGCCGGTGGTCAGCCGCGGCAGGCTACTGGTGTCGACCGCCGTAATCGGCTGCGGCTTGGCCGGGGGCAGCAGGCGCCCGGACGCCGCCGGTTTTACCGCCATTTCTTCGACCATGCTGTTCCAGGCGCCGCAGGCCGGACAGCGGCCCAGCCATTTGGGCGAGTCGTTGCCGCATTCCTGGCACACGAAACAAATCTTAGGTTTGGCCACGCTGGCGGCTCCTTTCCGGGAAAAAAAGTACCAGAGATAATCTCTGGTACTTTTTTCGCTATATTTCGCCTGTTTCCTTCTCTATTCGGCCTTTTTGCTGAAAGTAAGCTTGTTGTTTTCATCGGCGTCGACCACGACCACATCGCCGGCACTTACCTGGCGCCGCAGTACCATTTCGGCGATCGAGTCCTCGACCATCTTCTGGATGGCCCGGCGGAGCGGCCGGGCGCCATAGGCGGCGTCGCTGCCCTCGGCCAGGAGGCAAGTCTTGGCCTTGTCGCTGACCTCGATGTCGAGATTGTGCTCGTGCAGCCGCTTGGCCACGTTCTTCAGCATGATGTCGACCACCTGCCTGAGCTCGTCGTCGCGCAGGCGGGAGAAGACGATGATCTCGTCTACCCGGTTGAGGAACTCCGGCCGGAAAGTCCGCTTGACCTCGTCCATGACCCGGTTCTTGGCGCTTACGGCATCTTCCTCGCCGCTACCGGCCAGGAAGCCGAGGGTGGCCGAGTCTTTCATATGCTTGGCGCCGGCGTTGGAGGTCATAATGACCACCGTGTTCTTGAAGTCGACCGCCCGCCCGTGGCTGTCGGTCAGCCGGCCGTCCTCGAGAATCTGCAGGAGGATGTTGAAGACATCGTAGTGGGCTTTCTCGATCTCGTCGAAGAGGATGACCGAGTAAGGCTTGCGGCGGACGGCGTCGGTCAGCTGACCGCCTTCGTCATAGCCGACGTAGCCGGGGGGCGAGCCGACCAGGCGGGCGACGGTGTGCTTCTCCATATACTCCGACATATCCATGCGGATCATGGCGTTTTCATCGCCGAACAGGGCCTCGGCCAGCGCCCGGGCCAGTTCGGTTTTGCCAACCCCGGTCGGCCCGAGGAAGATGAACGAACCGATCGGCCGCTTGGGATCCTTGAGGCCGGAACGGGCCCGCCGGACCGCCCTGGCCACCGCCTGCACGGCCTCATCCTGGCCGATGACCCGCTGGTGGAGCACTTCCTCCAGCTTGAGCAGGCGCTCGCTCTCCTCTTCGGCCAGCTTTTTGACCGGGATGCCGGTCCAACTGGCCACGACATGGGCGATGTCGTCGGCGGTGACGGTGATGCGTTCGCCGCCGGTCTGCTTCCATTCTTTCTGCTTGCTGTCGAGTTCCCCGCGAACTTTGGCTTCGTCGTCGCGCAGGCGGGCGGCCTGTTCGTATTCCTGGGCGGCGATGGCCGCTTCCTTCTCGGTGCGGACCTTGACCAGATTGTTTTCGATATCCTTGAGGTCAGGCGGCGGCACGAAGGCTTTCAGCCGCACGCGCGAGGCGGCCTCGTCCATCAGGTCGATAGCTTTATCGGGCAGAAAGCGGTCGGCGATGTAGCGATTAGACAGCTTGACGGCGGCGTCGATGGCCTCGTCGGTTATCTGGGCCCGGTGGAAGGCTTCGTACTTGTCGCGCAGGCCTTTGAGGATCTGGATTGCCTCGTCAACCGTCGGCTCGCCGACCAGGATGGGCTGGAAGCGGCGCTCGAGGGCGGCGTCTTTTTCGATGTGCTTCTTATACTCATTGAGAGTGGTCGCGCCGATAGCCTGCAGCTCGCCGCGGGCCAGAGCCGGTTTGAGAATATTGGCGGCGTCGATCGCCCCTTCGGCGGCGCCGGCACCGATCAGGGTGTGGAGCTCGTCGATGAACAGGACGACGTTGCCGGTCCGGCGGATCTCGTCCATCACCTTTTTCAGGCGCTCTTCGAACTCGCCGCGGTATTTGGTACCGGCCACCATCGATCCCATGTTGAGGGAGACAACCCGTTTATCCCGCAGAATCTCGGGCACTACGCCCTGGATGATCCTGCTAGCCAGGCCCTCGGCGATGGCCGTCTTGCCGACGCCCGGCTCGCCGATAAGCACCGGGTTGTTCTTAGTGCGGCGGCTGAGGATCTGGATGACCCGTTCGATCTCGTTGTCGCGGCCGATGACCGGGTCGATCTTGCCCTCCTGGGCGAGCTTATTTATGTCGCGGCCGAACTCATCGAGGGTCGGCGTATTGGTGGCCGCCTGCTTGCCGGCGGCCTTGGGGACCGGCCCCGCCTGGGGCTGCGGCGCCTGTCCGGACAGGGCGTAGCCGCCGAGAAGCTCGATCACCCGTTGACGGACCTGGTTGTCATCGACGCCCATGCCCCTCAGGACTTGGGCGGCCACCCCTTCACCCTCGCGAATGAGGCCGAGGAGGATATGTTCGGTGCCGATGTAGTTGTGGCCGAGACTTTGGGCCTCTTCGACCGACAGTTCGAGAACCTTTTTGGCTCGCGGCGTATAACTCACTTCGCCGCCTTTTTCGTCGCCGTGGCCGATTACACTTTCCACCTGGTTGCGGACGGTATCCAGGTTTATATTAAGCGAGCCGAGGGCTTTGGCGGCTACGCCTTCGCCTTCGGAGAGCAGCCCAAGCAGCAGATGCTCGGTGCCGATATATACATGGCCGAGGCGGAGCGCCTCCTGCTGGGCCAGAGCCAGCACTTTGCGGGCCCGCTCAGTGAATCTGTTAAGCATTATTCTTTGCCTCCTTCAATTTTTCCCTTATAAGTTGGGCTCTGAGCCGGTCGCGCTCATCTGGCGCGATATCGGCCCGGCTGGCGATTTTCTGGAGAAAGTTTGGGCGGGTGGTAACCAGGAGTTCGTTGAACACCTGGGGCTCGGCGCCGGTGATAATCTTGAGGTCGATGCCCAACCGCACCTCGCTCAGGAGATTGAGGGCCTCCTGGCCGGAAATACTGCGGGCGTAGCGCAGTATGCCGAAGGCCCGCCATACCCGATCGCTGAGGGCGTCGAGCTGTCCACCGGCCAGTGTCTGGCGGGCGGCCCGCTCCTGCTCCACCACCTGTTTGCCGATGCTTTGCAGGTTGTCGATGATTTCCTGTTCGCTGTGGCCGAGGGTGAGTTGGTTTGATACCTGGAATATGTTGCCGATGGCTTCGGTGCCTTCGCCGTAGAGGCCCCGCACCGCCAGGCCGAGTTGGGTGGCAGCCGCGGTGATCCTGTTGATCTGGCCCGTCAGTACCAGGGCCGGCAGGTGCATCATCAGCGAAGCCCTGAGGCCGGTGCCGACATTGGTCGGGCAGGCCGTAAGATAGCCGATTTGTTCGCCGTAGGCGAAACTATGCCTGTTTTCGAGGGTGTCGTCGACCTTGTTAGCCATCTCCAGAGCGCCCGGCAGGTTCAGCCCGGGCACCAGGCACTGGATGCGGAGGTGGTCTTCTTCGTTGACCATAGTGCTGACCGCGGCATCGTCGCGGACGATGAGGGCCCGCTGAGCCGGCTCACCGGCCAGGTTGGGGCTGACGATATGTTTCTCCACAAGGATGTTGCGTTCCAGAGGTGTCAGTTTATCCATCTCGACGAATATGTAGACATGCTTGTCGGCAGCCGCCAGATCGCCGACCGATTTGCGGAGCTCACCGGCCACCTCGGCCAGTTGCTCGCCGCCGGCCCGGCCGGGGAAGGGAACGCCCTCCAGGTTGCGGGCCAGCCTGATGCGGCTGGAGAGGACGATGTCGCCGTCGGGTCCGCCGCCGGCCATCCAGGGGGTAAGCGGTTTATCCAGCAAGTTTTCCATCGACATGTGTCCTCACCCCTTTCCGCCTGCAAGCTCTTTTTCCAGGGCTTTTATATCGTCGCGGACCTTGGCGGCCTTCTCGTATTCCTCGCCGGCCACCAGCCGCTCGAGTTCGCTTTTAAGTTGACGGAGCTTCTGCTGCACGGCCAGCTTACCGCCGCCCCGGCGGGGTACCTTACCGGTATGGCAGCTCGAGCCGTGAATCCGGCGGATCAGGGGCTCGAGGCGTTCGCCGTAAGTGCGGTAGCAGTCGCTGCAGCCGATTTTGCCGCACCGGCTGAAGTCTTCATAGGTCATGCCACAGCTTGGGCAGGTTGCCGTCGTTTTGGGGACAGGCATCCCGGGGAAACCCTGGTTGAACATGCCCTTAAGAAAATCCTGGACCGAAAACTGGCTTTCGTGGGTGATGCTGAGCTCGCCGGCCTTGTGGGCACAGGCCTCGCATAAGTGCTTCTCGGTCTTCTGATTGTTGCTTATTTTGGTGATATGCACGCTGGCCGGTTTCTCCTGACAGTCGTCGCACAGCATAACTCATTCCTCCTCCGTTAAATCTACCAGTCGCCTTAAAAGCGACCTAAGTAAGCGGGCCCGTTCAACAGGGTCGAGCTGGCCGCCGGCCGTCTGGAAGAAGTGATGCATGATCGCCGCCTCTCGGCCGCTCAGAAAACCATGGATATGGAGGTTCTCGATCATCCGATCGGCTTCGTCGGCGCCGACAGTATCGCTCACCTGACGGACGGCATCCTCGTAGACGATCTGCCGCACCGGCACGCGGACGATGCGGATGTAGCCGCCCAACCCGCGCCGCGACTCGACGATGAAGCCGCGGGCCACCGTGAAACGGGTACTGAGCACGTAGCTTATCTGCGACGGGGCGCAGGCCAGCTCGTCGGCCAGTTCATTGCGCTTTAGCACGGTAACGTGCTCCTCGTCGGCCAGTTTGCTGAGAATAAAGCTTTCAATAATATCGGCTAAATTCCCCATTGTCTTGCCACCTTACTTTGTTTGACTATTTGACCTTTATGGTTATATTCTATCTGACTTTTTGACCTTTTACAATAGATAATTTGATTTTTTGACCAATTATTTTAAGAGTAGTTTTTCTAGAGTGGCCGAACCATCTAAACTCCTGTTTCAATTGCCGGGTCTTCTGGAAAACTAATTATAAAAGACCTAGGCTGTTCAAAAGCGAGCATAGCAAGGCGCGCCCGTGCAGCGACGCGTACACGAAACGTACGCGAGCAAACGCCCGCAGGAGCAACGACGCTAGGCGACGCTTTTCAACAGCCGCTGTTCACAGAACCTGGAGGACCAGGAACTTAAGGTAATGCGTCTCCGGCGCCGCCGGCAGTATCGGGTGATCCTTGGCCTGGGTGCGGTATTCGACCTGGCGGATGGTCCGGCGGGCGTCGCGGGCCGCATCGACGACAATGGCGGCGAACAGCTCGCGGTCGATATGGTAGGAGCAGGAGCAGGTGACCAGAAAACCGCCCGGTCGCACCAGCTTAAGGCCGCGCAGGTTTATCTCCTTGTAGCCGCGGGCCGCCCCTTCCACGCCACCGCGGTTTTTCGTAAAGGCCGGCGGGTCAAGGATGACGGTATCGAAGCTCTGGCGTTCGTCTGAAAGGCTGCGAAGGACATCGAAGGCGTTGGCCACCCGGAAATCACAGCGGTCGTCGACGCCGTTTAAAGCGGCGTTCTTCCGCGCCAGCTCGACCGCCGGCTCGGAAATGTCGACCGCCGTGACCGCACTGGCGCCGTAGAGGGCAGCATGGACGGTGAAGGAGCCGGTGTGGCAGAAGCAATCCAGCACCCGACCGCCGGCCACGAAGGCTTTCAGCAGGGTGCGATTCTCGCGCTGGTCGTAGAAGAAGCCGGTCTTCTGGCCGTTTTCGATGTCAGCGTAAAAGGGGATGCCGTTTTCCAGCACCTTGATCGTCGTCGGGAACTGACCACGCAGGTAGCCTTTGCGCTGCTCGAGGCCCTCGAGTTCGCGGACCGGCACGTCGTTACGCTCATAGATGCCGGCCGGGGCGAACATTTCCTCCAGCAGCTCGACGACCATCTCCTTGTATTGGTCGATGCCGAGGGCCAGAGTTTGCAGCACCATATACGGGCCGAACTTATCGACGATGAGGGCCGGCAGGAGGTCGGCCTCGCCAAAGACCAACCGGCAGTATTCGGGTTCGCCGACGAACTTCTGTCGGTATTCCCAGGCGGTCGCAAGGCGCCGCCGGAAAAACTCGCGATCGATGGCCTCGTCCGGCTCACGGGTCAGCAGGCGGACGATGATCTGCGAGCGGGGATTTATGTAGCCGCGGCCGATAAAGCGCCGGCGGAAATTGTAGACCTCAACGATATCACCGGGGACAAAGTCGCCTTCGACGAAGTCAATTTCGCTCTGGTACACCCAGGGATGACCGGCTTCCAGCCGGTGCTGGGCGCCTTTACGGATAAATATCTTGGTTGCCTCGTTCATTTTCGGTTCCCCTCCCGTAGCCCTTTCCACCAATGAAAGATAAGATAGGCCGCTGTCAGGGCCATCAGCGTGCCGTTAACAAGCTTGAATTCGCGGGCGAAGTAGGTCGGCTCCCAATAGGAGACCGGACTGTGCACCGCCATCAGCGATATTGGATAGAGGTAAAAGTTGGCGTGGGCGGCATGGGTCAGCCCGTCGAGCAAAAGATGGCTGCCCCAGCCGACGATAAAGGCCTGGGCCCGGCTCAGGGCCGGCGCCAGCGCCGCCAGAAAGGCCGCCCCCCAGAAGACGACCGAATGGCCGGCCAGGTCGAGCTGCAACGCCCAGGGGTACTGGGGCAGATAAGTCATAAAGACGGTCGGCGACAGGCCGAAAATATCGCCCAGCCTAAGCTCGCCCTTGGCTGCGAGCAGCGCCAGCAGAGCGAAATAAACGTAGTCCGGCAGCATCGACCCGGCGACGAATTGCCATACCTGGGGATGTCGCCGGGAGAAGAAATACAGCCAGAACCCATGATGAAGTGTGAACATCGGCCGCCTCCCAAGTCTGCAACCCAGGCTGAGCAAAAACAAGCATAGCTGGGCGCAGCCTGGTCTTTATATTGTGGCGCAGAAGCGGCGGCGCTATGTACTTAACCAACCAGGCTATTTGAGAAGGGTCGGCGCGGCTGCCAGCACCTTTTCGGCTTCGGCCATTATTCCGGCGATGATATCGCCCACCGGCTCGATCTTCTTGAGCGGCAGCAGGCTCTGGCCGGCCTGAACCATGCCGTTTTCGACATCGCCGTCGATGGAGGCCAGGCGGCTGGTGCCGGTAGCCAGCCGGTTGAGTTCGTCTTCCGGCGTGCCCTGACGCTCAAGTGCCAGGAACTTCTCGGTAAAGGCGTTTTTGAGGCCGCGGACGCTGTGGCCGATGGTGAAGCCGGTCACGGTGGTATCGGTATCGACGGCCGCCAGCAGCTTCTCCTTGAAGCGGGGGTGGACCTGGCATTCCTCGGCCACCATGAAGCGGGTGCCGAACTGGACGCCGGCCGCCCCCATGACGAGGGCCGCCGCCAGGCCCCGGCCGTCGGCAAAGCCGCCGGCCGCCACCACCGGCAGCGACACCAGCGGAATAACCTGGGTCATGAGAGCCATGGTCGTCAGGACACCGATATGGCCACCGGCCTCCATGCCCTCGATGACGATGGCGTCGGCACCGCTGGCCTCGACTCGCTGAGCCAGGCGGGAGCTGGGAACGACGGCGATTTTCTTGATGCCGGCCTGGGCCAGCTTGGGGAAGTAAGGAATAGGGTTGCCGGCCCCTAGGGTGACAAAGGCTACGCCCTCTTCGCAGATAACCTCGATGAGTTCGTCGCGGTTGGCCATCAGCAGGGGCACGTTGACGCCAAATGGCTTGGCGGTCAACGTCTTGGCCCGGCGGATCTCAGCCCGCACCCAGGCGGCGTCGCGGCCGCCGCTGGCAATTATCCCGGCGCCGCCGGCTGCGGAAACGGCCGTTGCCAGGCCGGCGTCGGAAACCCAGGCCATGCCGCCTTGCAGTATCGGATATTCGATGCCTAGTAGTTCGGTCAGTTTAGTATGCATCCTCAATCACCTCTTACTATAATATATATTGGAAAACTTACTTGCGGGTATGGCAAGATTTTACTATAGACTGCCAGGCCCTGACAAGATAGTCCCTTCTTCGCCGCCCTGAAAAATTTTTCAGTATTTTATATTTTACTCTTTACATTCCTGTCCTGGGGATTTATAATGAAAAACTGTATAAAGCATATAATAAAGGGAGGAAGACTGCTAATCTTTCTGCTTAATCCCGCTTTTCACCAAAATTGACCGGAAATTCGGCCGTTTTTGCGGAAAAGCGGATGCTTTACTGGATAGGCAATACCTGGTAAAGGGGCGATGTATGATGAAAGTGATCGGCAAGCACATCACTGTCGACATGTACGGTTGCAGCTTCGAGGCTCTCGACGACCTCGAGTTTGTCAAAGCCGCCATGCACACCGCTGTGAGCGAAGCTAACATGACCCTACTTGACTTCTCCTACTACAAATTCGAACCGCAAGGTCTGACAGCTTTAGCCCTGTTAGCCGAAAGTCACATGAGCATCCATACATACCCTGAACTGGGTTATGCCGCCGTGGATGTTTTCACTTGCGGCGATCACAGCCGCCCCGACAAAGCGGTGGCTATCCTCAAGAACTTCCTCAAACCCGAGAAAACCAAAATCACCAATATCAAGCGCGGCGATTTCGGCTCGGAGAGCGACATGAAACCCAAGGTCAAGGTTAGCATGACCCCCCTCCGCCGCGTCCGCACCACCGGCGCCCGGGTGCTGAGCTTTCTGTCTCGCGCCAGATAAAGTTTCGCCAGACCACAGCCTGTTTTATCGGCAGATAAGGCAGGCTGTTTGTATTTTTTCCCGGGCGGATCTGCATAACCCTCCTGCTACTCCACCATAATAATGGAAGATTTGACAAATTTAGTAGAAGAGCAATTGACAAGCGGAAAGTTCTGGATAGATAATATTTATAGAATCTAGCTTTGGAGGTATATATCATGAGTGCCACCGAAAAAAACCTGGCTGCCGCTTTTGCCGGCGAATCCCAAGCTAACCGCAAATACCTCGCCTTCGCCAAGCAAGCTGATCTTGAAGGCCATCCTCAGGTAGCCCGCCTGTTCCGGGCCACGGCCGAAGCTGAAACAATTCATGCTCATGCCCACCTCAAAGCAATGGGCGCCGTTAAATCGACCGCCGACAACCTCAAAGCCGCCATTAGCGGCGAAACCTACGAGTTCCGCGAAATGTACCCGCCCTTCATCAAGGAGGCTGAAGCCGAAAATAACGCCATGGCCACCCGCTCGTTCAAGCTGGCCAACGAGGCCGAAAAAGTCCACGCCGAGCTTTACCAAAAAGCGCTCGCCAGCCTGGACAAGAAAGAAATGGTCGACGTCTACCTGTGCATCGTCTGCGGCCATATCGCCGAGGGCAGCATCCCCGGCGCCTGCCCGATCTGCGGCGCCAAGGCCCAAGCCTACAAGAAAATCGATTGACCTGCCTTTAGGAACCGCAACCAGATGGCTGCGGTTTTTTCTGTAAAATAATTCCATACAGTAATTTTAATAGGAACAAAATATATTTTCTGGAAAAACAAAGAAATTTGGGTTTTAGGTAGAACAACAATAACATAAGGAAAATTAACTTTGGGAGGTAATTGAATGTTCAAACAGGGGTTCCGGAAAATCATGGCCTTGCTTGTGGGTTGCGCTTTTCTCCTGCTGGCGTTTTCCCTGCCGCAACCGGCCCAGGCGGCGCCGGCTACAGGCGGGCTGCGCTACACCGTCAGCGTCGTAAAGTTCGAGAACCGCTCCAACTGGGCCGGCCAGTGGAATCTGGGCGATGCCTGGGGCGCGATCATGACCGACGTCCTGAACCAGACCGGCCGCTTCATCGTTCTCGGCGAAACCGATATGCGCAACGAGGCCATGAAAGAACAGGACCTCGCCAGTTCCGGCCGCACCGCCCAGGGGGCAAAAACGCCGGTGACCGGCCAGCTCACCCCGGCTCAGCTCCTTGTCAAGGGCGTCATTACCCATGCCCAGGATACCGGCCACAGCGGCGGCGGTATCGCTATCGGCGGCGTTGTGGTAGGCGCCAGCGGCGGCAAGGCCGAGATCAACGTAACCATGTACATAATCGACTCGACCACCGGTCAGGTGCTGGCCTCCACAAGTGTCGTCGGCAAATCGACCTCCAGCGGCATGGGCGTCGGCTACGTCGGCCACGGCTGGGGCGGCACCTACAGCAACTTCCAAAAGAGCAACATGGGTAAAGCGGTCGAAGACGCCATCGCCCAGGGCACTCAGTGGATGATCGGCCAGTTGCCGAAAATCCCCTGGCGTGGCGAAGTCGTCATGGTTCAGAACGGCAGCGTTTACGTGAACCGTGGCGCCCGCGAAGGCGTCGCCGTCGGCCAGGAATTCATCGTCGGCGCGGCCAACATTATCCGCGATCCCAGCACCGGCGAAGTGCTTGACGAAACCGTCAGCGAGGTGGCCCGCCTGCAGGTCTCGAGCGTCCGCGAAAAGCTAGCGATCTGCGATGTAATAAACGGCGACCCCAACGCAGTAACCAAGGGCATGATGATTCAAAGACCTTAACTTTAAACGCAAAAGACCTTCACCGCTCATGATAGGTGAAGGTCTTTTTCTATTTGTTTTTTCCGCGCCCCCGGTCAGCCAGGCTTAGCCGTTACTCTTCCGCAGGCGTATCGGCGGTAGGCTTGTCCTTTTTGACCGACTGCAGAATCTCCGGCACGAACTCCAGCAGCCGCTCAAGCGGGGCCGCGTTCTTCAGCTTTATCACCTGCACCTGCGACTGGCGGACGACAATCACCGCCGCCGCGTTTACCCTGGCGCCGGCGCCGCCGCCGGCCGCCGGGCCGCGGTCGCTTTTTTCCTGGGCCCCGCCCGAGGCGGCGCCGAAAGTAATATCGACCACCGGTATCAGGGTGACATCGCCGACCGTTATCGGCTCCCCGAAAACCGTTTTCGCCTTCAACATGCTTTCCAGATGGCCGAAGAGAACGTCCATCGGTTCGCTTATAGTTGCACCTGACATATCCTTTTGCCTCCCTCGCTTTTTCTCGTCCGCCAGTAGACAGCCGCAAATCGGGCCGCCGGCCACCAAACCCGGCAGAGCCGCAGCGAACAGCTGGCCTCAAGGTCCCCGTCCCAGCCTGTCCGGGAGAAGTCGGCTTCAGCCGAAAAATCAGCGCCCGGGCCCAACGCGCATAACAGGCCGTGCAGCCAGGCCGTCAGCGCCGGGTCGGCAAACCCGTAGACGACCGTCCCGCGGGCCGAAAAAATGCTTGCCTTCCAGGCCGCGGCCGCCAAGCGGCCAAAGGCCCGTCGCCGTGTGGCCGAGGCCTGCCGCCATAGCCGGCGGATTCGCTCGCCGCCGTCCTCCTGGTCGACCGGTCCCGGCGACTTCGCCGCCAGTGGCCGTCGCAACGGGCCGACGAAGAAATAGCGGCCGTTTTCACTCCAGCCGGCCCCCAGCCCGGCCCAGGCGGCCCCAACCGCCCACGCCGGCCGGCCCGGGCCCTTAAGCCGCAGGCTAAGCCGCACCGGTACAAAGAGCAGAAGGGCGATAAATCCACCTAGCAGCCCTAGGATCCACATAGCCGACGCCTCCTCCTTTTTCCTTTCTATCCCTTACCTGCCAACCCCTGCCGCCCAAGAATGAAGGCGCTCCCTTTCAGGAAGCGCCTTCGTCACGCCTCGATTACAGTTTGCCGCTGCCGATATCCATCATCATTCGCGTCAGCAGGTACAGCCGGGGCACGATGCTGCCAAGCTCGACATACTCCTCAGGCGTATGGTCGCCGCCGCCCACCATGCTCATCCCATCGATGGCGATAGCGCCGACGATGGCGGCGTAGTTGGCGTCGGAGCCGCCGCCCGAGCCCTCGACCGACAGCGTCAGACCGAGCTCGTTATTATATATCTGTTTCAGATGACCGACCAGGGCATCGGTTTTATCGTTCTTGGCAAACGGCGGCCGGCCCTTGAACAGATCAAACTTGACCTTAGTGTCGGGCACCAGCTGCTTCTTGGCGATCTGTTCGGCATCCTTGACGATGCGGGCGAATTCCTCGGGGTAAAGCACCCGGATGTCGGCCTGAGCCCAGGCATAGTCGGGGATGACGTTGACCGGCGTCTTGGTCTTGTCCAGCAGTGTCCAGTTGACTGTCGTCATCTTCTTGGCGTCCCCCAGATTAGATAGCTGGAGAATTTGGTGGGCCAGCTCGACCGTGGCGTTGCGGCCCTTCTCCGGCTCGATGCCGGCGTGGGCATTGCGGCCGGATACCTCCATCGTCAGCCGGCCGATGCCTTTGCGCCAGTTCATCACCGCGTCGCCGGGTATGCCCGGCTCCAGGCCGATCGCGTATTTATGCTCCTTGGCCTTCTCCATGATAAGCTCGCGCGACTCCAGCGAGCTGCGCTCCTCGTCCGGGTTGATCAGCAAAGTTATTTTGTCATAATCTTTAAAGCCCAGGTCCCTCAGGATTGTCAGCGCGTGCAGGGCCATCGCCAAACCGCTCTTGTCGTCCGAGACTCCCGGCCCGTAGGCCCTG
>JAEZLU010000275.1 GCA_023415075.1 Bacillota bacterium | reverse complement strand
CCTTCGGCGGCAGCGGTGCGGTCTCGATGGGTTTGGCCGCCGTATACCGCTTGCGGTCGTCGGGGTGGACACCACCCCGGAAACTTTTTGCCATACTTTCACCCCTTTAGTCTTGACGTCAGTCGGTAAGGATCGAAGTGATCACCGGCTGCATCCGGGCATCCGCGTGAGCACTCCGGTCGAAGTATTTTATATAGAGCAACGCCATGCCAAAAGCCAGCGCGGCACCCCCTACCTGAAACCAAATAGCCACCTGCGCCAGCCGGTCGGCAAGGTAGCCGCCGGCCACCGCGCCGATAAACATGGCGATCAGCGGCAGCATATAAACGATGAAGGCCGACTTGAGCATACCGACTTCCTGAACCTCAACCATAACCCGCTGTCCAGGCCTGGCCCCCAGTGGGTTGCGGGCGTCCAGCACGATGGCTGCGTTGCCCGGGCAGGCGCCGCAGTTTTCGCAGTCGTTGTGGCGGCTGGTCTTAACTCTCGCCAGTCCGTCGGCCACGGCGATAACGATCCCCTCTTGCTGCTTGTTCATATTCTCACCTTTTTATTGGTCTAATGGTCCTACCAGTCTTCTTCGGCCTATAATAATTCTGGACATGCCGGCAAATCCCTGCTTAAAAACCGGGCTTTCCGGCGTTTTCCCATTATTATTTGCATCTTTATAAATAATAGCAAATTTTTTTTATCTCTGCCACATTTTTAAATAATGAAAGAAAAAACCAGTCAAGCTGACTGGAAAACAATTAGTTACTGGTTTACTTTTCTTTGGCAATCTGCTTGACGACAACCTCTTCCTCGGATATCTTCACCTTTCCGGGAATTCTTTCGGCCAGCGCGTCCAGCATTGCTTCACTTGGCTTGAAGTAAATTCGCCGGTTCTCGCGTTTGCCGCGGCGGCCGGCGGCGCTATAGGCCAGCGTCCAGACCGGCCGGCTGTCAAGAGCCGACTGCAGCCGGTAGGTGCGCCGGAATTTCAGTACACCGATAAGCTTGGCCTTGTAGCGATAAATGCCGATAACATCGCGGTAGGGAACCTCGAAAGTCCGCTGGCTGCCGAGAAAGCTGTCCTTGGTCAGTCGCAGGGCCTTTTTATCAAGTTCGTAGGTATATTTGCCGCCGGCCCGCTCGATGAGGACAAAGGCGAACAACAGCTCGACAAAAAATTCGAAAGGATTGATTATATGCCACTTCACCCAGCCATACAGAGTAAGGCCGGCCATGCCCAGGAAAAGGGCCGCCGCCAGGCCGACGACGATGACATTTTTCCGATGGATCTGAGAGGTTTCGACATGCTTGTCCAATGGCGCCTCCTTTCCGGCCGTTGTCCGGCCGAAGCAAATCATTCATAATCATTAGAGCAGCCAGCAGCATTATTATACCACAACCCCCTGGCCGGCAAAATGGAAAAAGCCGGCGGCTTGACGCCGCCGGCTGCACCAGGTGATTAGAAGTTGAGAATACCGAAGAACAGCCAGCAGACAGCCGCGCCGACAACCGCCATGGCAAGACCCCACATCAGCAGCTTGCGGAACAACTTGGCTTTGTCTTCGTGCTCGCCGGCACAGGCGATACAGAGAGCGCCAAGGGTCGACAGCGGCGAGGTGTCGACAAGGTGGGAACCGATGTTGATCGAGGAGATCATGGCAACAGCGTTGCCGCCGCCAATTTCCTTGATCAGACCGGGAACCAGTGGCAGGAACATCGGCATAACCACGCCGGAGGAGCTGGAGTAGGCCGAAATGACGCCGGTGAAGAGACCGAGCCAGGCGTTGACGGTGATCGGGTTGGAGATGGCGCCGATCATCTTGACAAGGGCGTTCAGGCCGCCGGACTTATCCATGACGTCGATGAGGACCGACACGCCGCAGACCATGATGATAACCGCCCACGGCTGGGCTTTAACGGCTTTTTCGCTGTCGCCGGCGCCGGTCAGCATCAGGAAGCCGGACAAGATGAAGGCGACAGTGCCGACGTTGGAGACGAGGTTGAGGATAGGCGAACCTTTAAGGAGGAGCTTAACGGCCGGCAGGCCGGGGAGAACCACCGCCAGGATGAGGATGAAGACGGCGGCGAGGGTCTGAAGCTGAGCCTTGTCAAAGGGTTCGGGTTTGGGAGCAAGTTCGTCGATATTGATGGTCTGGCCTTTCTGTTTCATGATCCAGGCCCAACCGCCCATCAAGAAGAAGCCGCCGATGTTGACTAAGCCCTGGGCCACTTCGGAGTTGAAGTGGATCTTCCAGGCCAGGGCGTCCAGATTGGTAATGCCAAGGGCTGGCGCCATCTTGGCAATAATGCCGTTGGAGATGATGCCGGTGGGGGCAAACGGCGAGAAAGCCGCGCCGTTGGCGGCGCCGACGACCAGTAGGGTCATCAGGAAGGCCGGCATGCCGATGCGGGTGGCTATAGCCATGGCCACCGGGGCCAGCAGGGCGCAGCCAGCGATGTTGCCGGGGCCGATAGTGGTAATGAAGGTAACGAGGACGAAGATAATGAACGGCACCAGCATGGTGTTGCCTTTACATACGCGGAGCGAGTAGGCGGTCACCTTTTCCATCGTGCCGTTGGTACGGGCGATACCGAACAGGAAGGTAACGCCGATAAGAATCATGAACAGGTCGAGCGGCCAGCCTTTGAGGACTTCCGCGCCCTTCAGGCCGCCCCACAGACCGCCGACGATTATGGCGAAACCTACGGACAGGTAGCCGACGTTGAGGTCTTCATTGACGCAGCTGATGATAACAACAACGGCCAATGCGACCAGCGACATGATTGCCGCTATCGAAAATTCCATTTGGGTTTCTCCTCCCTACATTAAAATAAAACAAAACAAAAAAGTGTCGCGAATAGCCCGAGATCCTTCTGCTGGGGACAACTTGCGCCGTCTATGTACTAGTGCTGGCTGGCGCGTCGCCGGACCCCTGACTCACCCCTTTCGATGGTTTTGGCACTGCCGGCTCATTCTAAGCGTCGGTCAGTGGCTGGTATGCCTGCGGTATCGAAAGGTAAAGTTATTATGTTGTCGAAACTTAGTCACACTTCCCCCTAAGGGGAGGCGGGAGAGATAATCCCCCGCCTTATTATTGTAAACTAAACGCAGACTGCCGACAACCGTCAATTGCCTGAAAACGCTAAGCAATTTCTGGATGTCAGACGAAGCGACCGAAGGCGGATTTAGTCCTCGTCGTCGTCGCCTTCTTCTTCAACAGGGGCCGGGAAGGCTTTGTGCAATGCCTTGGTAGCCAGGATGAAAACGAAGATGACAACAAACATCGTGGGAAGAGCGACGCCCATCATCGTGAGGGCTTTGCCAACTGCTACCATATCCATATTGTTACTCCCCCTACTTAACCAGCGCCGGGATAAGCGCAAGCACTAGACCGCCGGCGACAACCGAGGCGACCTGGCCGGCGACATTTACCCCAATGGCGTGCTGGATGATGAAGTTAGTCGGGTCTTCTTTGAGGGCCATCTTGGCGATAACGCGGCCGGACATCGGGAAGGCCGAGATGCCGCAGGCGCCAATCATCGGGTTCATCTTGACGCGGCTGAACATGTTGAGAACTTTGGCGAAGAGGACGCCGCCGGCGGTATCGAAGACGAAGGCCACAGCGCCGAGGAGCATAATTAGGCCGACTGCCGGAGTAAGGAACTTCTCGGCTTCCATGGTGCCGCCGATGGTGATGCCGAGGAGCAGGGTAACAAGGTTGGCCAGTTCGTTCTCGGCGGCGCCGGCGAGGTTTTCGACGCAGCCGGCTTCCTTAAGCAGGTTGCCGAACATCAGGCTGCCGATCAGGGCGACCGAAATCGGCGCCACAATACCGGCGATGAGGGTGATCATGATCGGGAAGAGGAACTTGGTGGTCTGGGAGACAGGCTCCTGGTTCTCGTAGCCCATCTTGATCTTGCGCTCGGCGGAGGTGGTCAGGAACTTGATGACCGGCGGCTGGATGACCGGCACGAGCGACATGTAGGAGTACGCGGCAACCGAGAGCGGGCCGAGGAGGTCCTTGGCGTAGCGGGACGCGACGTAGATAGTGGTCGGGCCGTCGGCGGCGCCGATGATGCCGATCGAAGCGGCGTGCTCGAAGGAGAAGCCGACAACAGTGGCCATGACGGCGGTGGCGAAAATGCCGAACTGGGCGGCGGCGGCGAACAACATGACCACCGGCCGGCGGATCAGCGGGGCGAAGTCGCACATCGCGCCGATGGCGACGAAGATAAGAACAGGGAAAAGTTCGTTGGCGATACCGCCTTGATAAAGGACATACAGGAAACCTTCTTCGCCGGCCGTCTGCGAAACAGCGGACGAATGGGGAATGTTGGCAAGAATGGCGCCGAAGCCGATGGGCAGGAGCAGGGCCGGTTCGTAGTCATGTTCGACCGCCAGCCAGATGAGGATGGCGCCGATAAACCACATAACGATATGCTTCCAGCCGAGGCCGAGGAAGCCCATGAGAAGCTCGTCCAGCCAGGGATACTGAGCAATTAACGCTTCCATGTAGGTTTT
>JAEZLU010000263.1 GCA_023415075.1 Bacillota bacterium | reverse complement strand
GCCCTGGTTATAAAGCTGCTGCCGCCGGCCGTCCTCGAGTCCTGCCGACAGGAGGCCGAGCTGCGGCCGCCGTCCCTGCTGCCGCGATCCTGGCTGGCGGCCGGCGTTATCGCCGCCTTGTGGCTTATGGCCGCCTACGGCCTGTACCATCTTATCCGCTAAACATCAGCGGCGTCATCGTGACCGCGATCGCCACCGGCGTGTTTTTCCACCATCTACATGGTAAAATAGACGATTACATCTGGTAAAAAGAAGCTTATCCTAGTAAAATATAAGTATAGGCCGCAGGCATAAGCCTGCGGGCTTGTGAAAAGCCAAGTTATCGAGCAGCCTGCGCCTGGTGCATTATCTGTACGTCGGAAATGCCCTGTGCCTTGGCTTTTCTTATTCCCCGGGGCCGCACCCCGCTCATATAGACGGAAAGCGGTCAAGTAAACGGCCAAAGGAAGACCAGCGAAAAGCCTGTCGGTGCAAATCGGCCCACGATCAACCGACCGTAGGCCCACCGGGTGGCGGCTGGTTTCCGGGTCCACACTTAGAAAAAGAAAGAGGTGTGCTGTATGGAGTTCCTAATGGGCCTGATGGGCATCATGATGGTCAACATTGTCCTCAGCGGCGACAACGCCGTGGTCATCGCCATGGCCAGCCGTTGCCTGCCGCCCAAACAGCAGAAACTGGCTATTTTCTGGGGTAGCGCCGGCGCTATCATCCTCAGGGTCATCCTGACGGTTGTTGCCGTCATTCTGCTGCAGATACCCTATTTGCAGTGCCTCGGCGGCCTGCTGCTCATCTGGATAGCCGCCAAGCTGCTTATGGAGGAAGATGGCTGCGAAGATATTGCGGCCTCGGCTTCCTTCTGGCCGGCTGTCAAAACCATCATCGTCGCCGACCTCATCATGAGCCTTGACAATACCCTGGCGATCGCCGCTATCGCCGACGGCAACTGGACGCTGCTCATCCTCGGCCTTGGCCTGAGCATACCGATAATCATCTGCGGCAGCCAGCTCCTGGTCGTGATAATGTCCAAGTTTCCGATCATCGTCTACGCCGGCGCCGGCCTCATCGCCTGGACGGCCGGGGAAATGGTGATCCGTGACGCGAAAGTTGGTCCGCTGTTCCCGGCGGCCCTACCGCTGTGGCTGATACCCGCCGTGATAACGGTCGGTGTCCTGGCCCTCGGCGTCTGGTGGAACAAGTACCGCAAACCGGCCCACGAAGAGGGCGAGGTCGAAAAGGCCCACTGAGGTTATTGCCCGCCCCTGGTGGGCAAAGCCGCTATCATATGTTACTTTAGCCGGTTTATCACAGGTTAGGTATAGATTCGCATATTGGCGGGGGTACAGGCCATCGGCCTGTACCTTTTTTGGCGGCTGCGGCGACTTCTTTGGCGGCAGGCGGGCACAATAAAGTTGCCGCCGGCAGGGTCGGTGCCGACCGGCGGCGAAAATATTAGGCCGGGAAACGAAATCGACGGGTGGGGGATGGCATGACAACAAGCAACTGGCTGGAAGCACTTGCCGCGAAATACGCCCAGCCGGCCTACCGGCTGGCCCTGGTCATCCTGGTTGTTGCCTGTGCCTTTATCGCCGTGCACTCCATGACCCAGTTGGAGCCGGCCGTTTCACCCCGCCTGCTCCGCCGCTTCGCCAAAGGGGTGGGCGAGCTTGCCGGGTTGCTGGCGGCCGGGGCTATGGCCTACTACCTCCTGCGGGAAGCCTTTGTTCGCCTGCTGGCCAAAAGCCCGGTGGTACCGGGTACTACCTGGGTAAAGGCGGCTATGACCGTTTTTCGCCTGCTGCACCCGGCGCTGGCAATCGTCGCTCTGGCTCTGGCCGGCGTCCACAGCTATATCTTTTGGTTGTCCATGGGCGGCCTCGCCGGCGGCTGGCCGGTGACCAGCGGCTTGGCTCTGGCTGTCGTCGGTGCGGCCCTGGCCGCAAGCGGCGCCTGGCTCCGCGTCTTCCGCCAGGGGCCGGCGGTCAGGCGTAGCCATCGGCTGCTGGCCCTGCTGGCGGTCCTGCTGTTCGTCGTCCACAAGATACTAGCCGACTAGACGGCGCGGGTTGCCGATTAACCGCCCCCTTATTCCCGCTGTCGCCCGGACTGAGTAGCGCTTCTCAGGCCGGCCCGGTCCGCCGACATTTCTTTTGTGAAAATGTTGCCAACCAAGCAGGCATCGCCCAAGCAATTGTCGAAAATATCAAACAGACGGGTTGGCCCAAAAAGCCGGGGACTGCGACAAGCAGTCTGCTCGCTTATGAGGCCGACCTGCCAATAAACGTCTTTCGACACCTGGAGGAGATATCGAATGCCCAAGTTCGCAGCGAATCTGACCATGATGTTCCAGGAAGTCCCGTTCATGCAGCGGTTCGCCGCTGCCGCCAAAGCCGGGTTTAAAGCCGTCGAGTACATGTTCCCCTATGACTACCCGGCCAAAGATATCAAAGAACAGCTTACCGCCAACAAACTCGAGCAGGTGCTGTTCAACCTGCCCCCCGGCGACTGGGCGGCCGGTGACCGCGGTATCGCCGGCGACCCCCGGCGGGTGGTCGAATTCCGCGACGGCGTCGCCAAAGCCATCAGCTACGCCAAAGAGCTGGGCGTACCCCGCCTCAACTGCATGGCCGGCAAAACTTTAGCCGATATTCCGGAAGCCGAGCAGCGGGCCACCATGGTGGCCAACCTCCGCTATGCCGCCGACGCCCTGGCCAAGGCCGGCATCAAGCTCGTGGTCGAGCCCATCAACTACCGCGACATGCCCGGCTTCGCCATCAACACCTCCAGCCAGGGCTTCGCGCTCCTGGACGAAGTAAACCACCCCAACATCTACCTCCAGTACGACATCTA
>JAEZLU010000245.1 GCA_023415075.1 Bacillota bacterium | reverse complement strand
TAATGTCGTCGGGGTTCAGGCAGACGGCGGCGGACCGGCCGGCGCCGACCGGTCCGCCCAGCAGGCCGCCCAAGTGTTCCGGTTTTATTTCGCTGTCGTCGTACATGAAAACGATCCATTCGATGGCGTTCCGCAGTTCGCGCACGTTTCCCGGCCAATCGTAGGCCTGCAGCCGGCGGCCGGCCTCGGGGCTGATTTTCCGGAAACGGCGGCCTTTTTGCGCTGCCAGTTCGGCCAGGAACATTTCGGCCAGCGGCAGGATTTCTTCCTGGCGCCGGCGCAGCGGCGGGATGACGATATGACCGACTTTCAGGCGGTAGTAGAGATCCTTGCGGAAGGCGCCCTGCTCAACCCGGTGGGAAAGGTCGGCGTTGGTGGCGCAGACGACCCGGACATCGGTGATAATTTTTTTCAAGCCGCCGACGCGATAGAATTCTTTTTCCTGGATGACCCGGAGGAGTTTGCCCTGGAGGTCGAGGGGGATTTCGCCGACTTCGTCGAGGAGGATGGTGCCTCCCTGGGCGATGTCGAGCTTGCCTTTGCTGCCTTTTACCAGGCCGCCGGTGAAGGCGCCGGCTTCGTAGCCGAAGAGTTCGCTTTCAAAGAGGCTGGCGGTAATGGCGGCGCAGTTGATGTCGACGAAGGGAGCCTGCGTGCCGAGGTCGCCGTAATGGATGAGGCGGGCGATGATTTCTTTGCCGGTACCGGTCTCGCCTTCGATAAGAACAGGGATCGACCGGTCTTCGTGGTATTTTTTCGCCTGCTGGGCCAACCGGCGCATTTTGTCGGCAAAAAAGCCGACACGGTCGAGGCCGGCGGCCTGCATGGCCAGGCCTCTGAGGCGGGCTATTTCCAGCTTGCTTTCCGCGGTGGCGGCCGCAACTTCTTCGGTGAACTTTTCGGTGAGGGTCCGATTTTCCCGCAGTAAGGCCTGGTGCTCGGCGATACGACCCACCAGGACAGCGAGTTCGGTTACGTTGATGGGCTTGAGGAGGTAGTCGTAGGCGCCGGCCCGCAGGGCGGCAATCGCAGTGGCCATGTCGCCGTGACCAGTGAAGAGGACAACGTCGGCCGGCTTTTCGCCGGTCTGGGCGGTGATGCGTTCCAAGAGTTCCAGCCCCGACAGACGGGGCATTTTTATGTCGGACAGGACCATCGGAAAGTCGCCGGCCTGGTAGGTGGCCAGGGCTTCGGCCCCGTCGCCGCATTCGATGATATTGTGGCCAAGCTCGCGTAGAAATTCAGCGACCCCTGCCCGGCTGTCGGCATCGTCGTCGGCCAAAAGTATGTTCATGCGCGCAGTTCTCCCCTCTCTTGGCCGCTGAAGGCGGGAAACTCGATGCGGAAGGTAGCGCCTTCGCCGGGTTGGCCGCTTGTGAGGCTTATTTGCCCGCCGTAGGAGGTAACAATGGAGTGGACGATCGACAATCCAAGGCCCATACCTTCACTGGCCGGCTTAGTGGTGAAAAAGGGTTCGAAGATTTTGTTTCTGATTTTGCTGCTGATTCCCGGGCCGTTGTCGCTGATGGTGAGGATTATCGCTCCCTGCTGGCAGCCGGTACTCACGCTGATCCGCTTGTCTGCCGTTTTGCCGCTGTCGAGCGACTGCATGGCGTTGACCAGCAGGTTGATAATGACTTCTTCCAGTTGGATGCTGCTGGTGAGGACAGGCGGCAGCCCGGGAGCCAAGTCTGTTTCGACGGCGATGCCGTGAGCGGCGAGTTGGGCGCCGAGAAGTGAGAAGGATTCTTTGACAGCCGCGTTAATGTCGCAGGGTATCGGCAAGGCGCACTGGCTACTGCGGACAAAGGTCCGCATATGTTTGATGATGTTGTCGATCCGGTCGGCCTGGCGGGAGATTTTTTCGAGGTTTTCCATAATTTTGGCCAGGGTGGGCGTTTTACCTTGTTCGTGCCAAAAAAGCATGCTGTCGGCCGCAACTTTCAGCGAGTTAAGCGGCTGGTTTACTTCGTGGGCGATGCCGGCAGCCATGATACCGAGCGAGCTGATGCGCTCGGCCCTGGCAACGGTTTCCCGCGCTTCGAGTATTTGCCGCTCGGCCCGCCGTCGGCTGGTTACGTCCTGGAGGATGGCGATATAGTTGACGATTTGACCCCGTTCGTCACGGAAAGGAGTTACGGTCATTTCAGCGTTGCAATGACTGCCGTCCTGGCGGTGGTTTTCGATTTCTCCCTGCCAGGTCAGGCCGGCCCGCAGGAGTTTCCAGAGCTTTTTTTTGTTAAGGTCCCGCTGTAGCCAGTCGCCTTTGAGGAGGCGGACGTTTTCCCGCAGCACATCGGCGATAGCGTAGCCGGTGAGCCGCAAAAAGGCCGGATTAACCCACTGGATGTTGCCGCTACGGTCGATGATGGCCACGGCGTTGGCGGCCGCGGCCAGACCGGTGGTGAGAAGCCGCAGCCGCTGGCGGTCGGTGGTGGTGTGGATGGCCAGGGCAAGCTGCTCGGCGAAGCTTGTAAGGTGAACGATGGTCCGCTTGCTCCAGACGCCACGGTCGTAGGCAAAGGCTGTGAGGGCGCCGAAGATTTCACCGGCCACCCGGAGGGGAAAGGCGACGCCCGCGGTGGCGCCATGTTCGCCGAGCCGGCCTTGCCAAGGCCGCAGCCGGTCGTCTTTGAGGCTTACTGACTGGAACTGGCCGGTGCGAATGGCCGTGCCGGTCGGGCCTCGGCCCCAGGGGCAATCGTCCCACCGCAGCTCGGCGCTGGCGATGAAGTCGGCGGTATCTTCGCAGCCGGGGAACAGGCGGACGCGACCTTCGGCCTCTTTACGGCCGACCCAGATGAGCGGCAGACCGAAGATGGCCTTGATCTGCCGGCAGGCGAATAAAAAGATGTCGTCGAGAGGTTTTTCTTCAAGCACCTTGACGGCTATGTCGAGAAGCAGGAGGTCGCAGGCTTCACTGCGGCGGCGCTCGGTGATGTCGCGGACGATGATAAGAACTTCGTCGTCGCCGATTTTGCTGAGGCGGGCTTCGAAGTAGGCAGTTTCGCCATTCTG
>JAEZLU010000186.1 GCA_023415075.1 Bacillota bacterium | reverse complement strand
ATAAATATTAAGGCCCGGGCATTTGCCCGGGTCCTTTTGGCTTTATTTCCTTTCGATATTCACTACGCCATCGATGCCGCAAAGCTCGTTTACTATCTGCTCGAGCCGGTTCTTGTCGGTCAGCTTTATCGTCAGCGGGATGATTATCATTCCTAACTCATCGGCATCCTCAATATGGATCTGCTCGATGCTCACGCCCAGGTTGCCGAGGATCATGCCGATGCAGCCGATTTGTCCCGGCTTGTCGTGCGACCGGATCAGCAGGCTGGCCGACAAGGGACTGCTGCTGGTATACAGCCGGTCGATCCGCGGCAGCACCTCGAGGGCTATCACCACCAGGGCGGTTGTTGCCACCGCCCCCACTAGGGCGCCGACGCCGGCGGCTATGCCGACGCTGGCCACCACCCACAGGCTGGCGGCTGTCGTCAGGCCGCGGATGGTCGGCCCTTCCTTCATGATCGCCCCGGCGCCCAGGAAACCGATGCCGCTTACCACCTGGGCCGCCAACCGGGCCGGGTCGGCATTGGTCAGTCCCTGGACCGCCGAATACAGATTAACCGACAGAACGGAAACCAGGCAGGAACCGAGACAAACCAGAATGTGGGTCCTGAGGCCGGCCGTTTTGCCGCGGTGTTGGCGCTCGAAGCCGATGATGCCGCCGAGGATAACCGACAGGACCAGGCGGCCGACAGTGGTATAATCGTCAATCATTGGGCGGCCTCCTTCTTGGCGGTGGCCTTTTTGAGCGGCTCACCGTTGACGATATAGTGGACAAGCTCGGCGATATTCGTCGACCGGTCGCCCACCCGCTCGATATAGCGGACGGCCACGTGATAGTCCATTATTGTCTCCTGCACCCACGGGTTGACCGACACGACGCACACCATTTCCCGGAACAGGTCGCGGTTGCCCTTGTCGACCGTGGAGTCTTTGGCGATTACCTGCAGCGTCCGGGCGCAGTCAAGAGTCGCGAAGCAGTCCAGGGCCCCCCTGAGCATATCGATCGACTGATGCTTCATCCTGCCGGTGAGTTGCCTGAGGGACGCGAGGATATCGCTATTTTGCTTGGAAAACTTTCGCTGCACCAGTTTGGCGATCTGATTGGCGTAGTCGCAGGTCCGTTCGAGCTCCATGGCGATTTTCAGGCCGCAGGTCAGGTAGTTGATCTCCTCGCGGCTGTAAAGGCGTTCCGCCAGAGCCGCCAGGCAATATTCGTTGATATCGTTGTACATCGAGTCGACCTTCTTCTCGATTTCCCGGGCCTGACCTGCCGTCTCGGCATTATTATCGATAAGGCCCTGCACCGCCAGGTCGACCGCCTGGACCGTCAGACTGCCCATTGTCAAAAGCGAGCTTTTGAGTTCCGCGAAGTCGTTTTGCATGTGTCATCATCCTTTTTCAGGTAGTAAACGTATAATATATTCAACATTCAGGGGGGGATTTCTTTTTAATTTTCAAAAATTATCCGGACATCCGGACAATTTTTTGTGTATTTTCCCGAAGATTGAAAGGATTGGCAAAAGGCTTTAGCGAAATATCCTCTAGAAAACGCCATTACAGGACGTGACATGAACTCACTTACCGACATCCGCTGCTTTCTTCTCGATATGGATGGAACCTTCTACCTCGGCGACCGACTGCTACCGGGGTCGCTTGCGTTTATGCGCTACCTGGCCGCCAGCGGCCGCGACCATCTATTCCTCACGAACAACTCCTCCCGCGACGCCGACCATTATGCCGCCAAGCTCACCGGCATGGGCTGGCCGTCCGGTCGCGAGGCCATACTCACCTCAGGCGAGGCCACCGCTTTGTACCTTAAACAGCAGCGGCCGGGGGCCCGAATTTTTTTGCTCGGCACCGCCGATTTCGAGGCCGAGTTCTCCGCCCACGGCTTCAGCCTTACCGCTGATCGTCCCGACTATGTCGTCCTCGGCTTCGACAAAACTCTCACCTACGACAAACTGGCCACCGCCTGCCGCCTTGTTCGCAGCGGCACCCCCTTTATCGCCACCCATCCCGACTTCAACTGCCCCACTGAAGACGGCTACATTCCCGACTGCGGGGCGATGATCGAATTCATCGTCGCTTCCACCGGCGTCCGTCCCTATATAATCGGCAAACCTCACCGCGACATCGTTGCCGCCGTATTCGCCAAAAAGCCCTACCAGCCGCACGAACTGGCGATTGTCGGCGACCGCCTGTATACCGACATCGCTACCGGCAAGAGCGCCGGCATTGTCTCCATTCTCGTCCTCAGCGGCGAGACCACCGCTGCCGACCTCGACAAGGCCGAAGTCCGGCCCGACTTCGTGTTTGCCGGCCTGGGAGAGCTGGCCGCCGCCCTGGCCGCCGGCGACCGCCTGCAGGCGAACGATACATGATACGCTGATTCCGGTTTGTTAATACATATTATTTTAGGGAGGTAGGAACGTGAAGAGAACCCGTTATCTGGTAGTAGCCCTGCTGGTGGTGGCCGCCATGCTGGCCGCGCTCGTCGCCGGCTGCGGCGGCGACAAGAAGCCGGCCGCCGACGCCCCCAAGAGCCAAGGCCCCAAAGGTACCGTGATGATTTACACCTCAATCTATCCCGACATCGTCGAACTCATCAAGCCCGCCCTCAAAAAGCAGTTCCCTGATCTTGACGTGCAGTGGTTCCAGGCCGGCACCGAAAAAGTAATGGCCAAAGTCGCCGGCGAAATCGAAGCCAAGAAAATCCAGGCCGACCTGTTGATGGTCGCCGACCCCTCCTATTACCTCACCCTGAAGGAACAGAACCTGCTTCTCAAATATGACTCGCCCAACCGCAAGGACGTCAAAATCAATAAAGACGCCGACGGTTACTGGACCGGCGTCCGCATTTCCAACATGGTCATCGCCTACAACTCCTCCAAGGTCACCGACCCGCCCAAGACCTTCAAGGAACTGACCGATGCCAAGTGGAAGGGCAAGATCGCCATGCCCAGCCCGCTGCTGTCCGGCACCGCCTATGTCGCCGCCGGCGAGCTGTCTGCCAAGTATGGCTGGAAGTACTTCGAAGACCTCAAAGCCAACGGCCTGGTTGTCGAAGAAGGCAACTCGGCCATCCAGAACAAGCTGCTGCGCGGCGAGTACCAGGCTGTCATGATTCTTGAGGAAAACATCCTCAAGATGGCCGACAAGGGCGAGCCGGTCAAAGTCGTCTATCCGGAAGACGGCACCATCGTCATCCCCAGCCCGATCGCCATCTTCAACACCTCCAAGAACCAGGACGCCGCCAAGGCCGTCCTCGACTGGTTCATCTCCAAGGAAGGCCAGGAGGTCATCGTCAAGGGCTGGATGCACTCCGTGCGCGACGACGTCGCTCCGCCCAAAGGCGCTCCCGCCCTCAAGACCTTCATCGACAAAGCCATCAAGCCCGACTGGGTCAAGCTGTCCAAGGAAAACGAGAAGACTAAGGAAGTCTTCCGCAGCACCGTACTTGATAAGAAATAAGAAAACCGGGGAGGGGCAACCCTCCCCCTTCTTAGGGGGTTTCCGTGAGTAAGCGGTTTAGCATCCCGTCCATCGACGCCAAATGGCTGATCATCTGCCTGGCGGTCGGCGGCCTTATTCTGTTCACCGTTCTGCCGATGCTCTACCTTGTTTACCGCAGCATCGTTGTCGGTGGCGAAATCAACCTTGACACCTACCGGCAGGTCTACAGCACGGCGGTCAACTGGCGGGCCTTCATCAACACCATCTACATCTCGCTGGCCGTAACCCTTGTCAGCGTAATCATCACCTTTCCCCTGGCCTGGCTGATCGGTCGCACCGACCTGCCTGGCAAGGGCTTTTTCCGCACCACCTTCGTCGCCAGCTACATGATACCGCCCTATGTCGGCGCCATCGCCTGGACCCAGCTCTTAAACCCGAAGGTCGGCTACCTCAACGAGTGGCTTGTCAGCACCTTCGGCCTGGCCGAGGCTCCCTTCAACATTTACGGCATCGGCGGCCTTATCTGGGTTTTTACTCTCTTTTACTCGCCCTTTGCCTTCATCACTATATCGCGGGCCCTGGAAAAGATGGACCCCAGCCTCGAAGAAGCCTCGCGCATCGCCGGCGCTTCCCCTATCGGCACACTTTGGCGGATAACCCTGCCGCTCATGTACCCCAGCATCATTGCCGGCGGCGTCCTCGTATTCATCGGCGTTGGCTCGGCTTTCGGCATCCCGGCCATCGTCGGCATGCCGGCCCAGATCGAGGTGCTCACCACCCGCATCGTCACCTACGTCTACCTTGGCACCGGCAAGGGCATCCGCGACGCCACCGCTCTGGCCGTGTCGCTGATGATTGCCGCCAACTTCATCCTCTACGCCTCGACCTACCTTTTGGCCCGCAAGGACTACACCACCATCAGTGGCAAGAGCACCCGGCCTATCCTCGTCGAGCTCGGCCGCTGGAAATGGCCGATGGCCGCCCTCGTAAGCCTGTACGGCATCATCGCCATTGCCCTGCCGCTCGGCTCGATCGTCGTCACTTCGCTCATCAAGTCGCTGTCGCGGCCGATCACCCTCGACAACCTGACAGTCGCCAACTGGCTGGCCGCCCTTAAGAACGACCAGTACATGGACCCCCTGTGGATTAGCTTTGTGACTGGCGCCATCGCCGCCACCCTGGCCACCGTCCTCGCTCTCTTCGTGGCCTACCTGCTGGTCAAGACCCGGGTCCGCGGCCGCGACCTGCCTGACGCCCTGTCGACCCTCGGCGGCGCCACCCCCAGCATCGTTATCGCCCTTGCCCTTATCATCACCTTTTCCGGCGAATTTGGCCTCAACCTCTACTCGACGATGGCCATCCTCGTCGTCGCCTACATGGTCAAATACCTGACAATGGCTGTCCGCACCATCGCCGCTTCCCTCAGCCAGGTCCACACGTCCCTGGAAGAGGCGGCCCTGAACTCCGGCGCCAGCTGGCTGCAGTCGCTGCGCGACATCATGCTGCCGCTCATCGGCCCGTCGATCGTCGCCGGCTGGTTCCTGGTCTTCATGCCCTCCTTTTACGAACTGACCATGTCGATCATCCTCTACGGCTCCAAGACCAAGACCATCGGCGTACTCCTCTACGAGCTGCAGACCTACGCCGACCCGCAGGACGCCTCGGTGCTGGCCGTCATCATCCTGGCGATAATCCTTGTGAGCAACATCATCCTGCGCAAAGTGTCGAAGGGAGCTATCGGCATATGAGGCGCGAGAACGAGCAAAGGAGTAAGCGACAATGGCGGAAATAAGGATAAACGCGGTAACCAAAATGTTC
>JAEZLU010000086.1 GCA_023415075.1 Bacillota bacterium | reverse complement strand
CCTCCCAATATAAGGCAGGCATAAACGCCGTGAATTCGCAGATACTGAAGGTGTAACCTGCTGATTTCACGGAAAGAGGGGTGATTCATTTAATGGCGAAAACGCTGTATGTAGGAAACCTGCCATGGGGAACGACCGAAGCCGAACTGGCTGATGCCTTCCGCTCCTACGGCACGGTAATATCCAGTCGGATAATTACCGATAAGGAAACAGGCAGATCAAGGGGTTTCGGTTTTGTCGAAGTGGAAGACGCTGACGCGGATAAGATGATTAGTGCCATGAACGGCGCCGAGTTTGGCGGCCGTCAGGTGGTTGTCAACGAAGCCAAGCCGCGGCAGGGCCAATTCAGTTAAGCGCACATGCCTCCTAAATGGTGGGAGGCATTTTATTTTGCCGCCGGGCTGCAAAGCATCCCGCAGCAGGAATCTGCCTGTTTTTGCCGAATTTTAGCAACCGGGTGAAGAAAATGGCTGAGATGATGGCCAAACTGCAAAAAAACCTGTCGTCGAAGCGTCTCAAGCACACTATCGGGGTAAGCGAGACGGCGGTAGAACTTGCCCTCCTTTATGGGGCCGATCCGGCGAAGGCTCGCCTGGCCGGCCTTTTGCACGACTGCGCCCGTAACATGCCCAGCAACATCCTATTGCATCGGGCGGAAACCTCTGGTATATTGGTGAATGATATCGAAAGACGTCACCCCGTGCTGCTGCACGCGCCGGTGGGCGCCATAGTCGCCCGCCAGGAATACGGAATCGACGACCCGGCTATTCTTTCGGCCATCCGCTGGCATACCACCGGGGGACCGGGTATCGCCCTGCTTGACCATATAATCTTTCTGGCCGACTTTGTTGAACCCAACCGGACCTTTGACGGTGTCGACAAACTGCGGTCGCTGGCCAGGACGAATCTCAGCGAGGCCATCCTGGCCGCTTACGACGCCACTATCGGTTACATCATCGCCGAGCGCGGCCTGCTGCATATGGCCACCGTTGAAGGCCGCAACGCCGTTTTGCTAAAGATGAATACCGACGAAGCCGGCTAAACCCGGCTTCAATTACTATCGGGAGGAGGATGCCTATGCGCAGCCGACTCGAGACCAGGCGGGCCCGTCGCAAAATCCGCTGGGGCCGCGTTTTCCTTCTGCTATTTCTGCTGTTTGCTTTTTTCGCTGCTTTTGCCGGTGTCGCCTATTACACCTACAGCAAAGTAACCGCTCCGGCCAGTACCGGCCGTGCCGCCGTCGCCGCCAAGAACAGCGACGACAAGCTGGCTAACCGGATCAATATCCTCGTCCTTGGCGTAGACGACGGCGACAACGAAACCCCCGGAGCGCCTAAACGCTCCGACACCATGATTCTGGCCAGCATCGACCCGGCTGCCGGCGCCGTCAGCCTGTTATCCATCCCCCGCGACACCCGGGTGTCCATACCCGGTCGCAGCGGCCAGGACAAGATCGCCCACGCTTTCGCCTACGGCGGTCCCGAGCTTGCCGTTCGCACCGTCAGCGACCTTCTGGCCGTGCCTGTCAACTACTACCTTGTACTCAACTGGCAGGGCTTCATCAACATTGTCGACATTCTAGGCGGTGTCGGCCTCTATGTCGAAAAAGACATGAACTACGACGACCCCTACGCCAACCTCAGCATCCACCTGCAAAAAGGCTATCAATACCTCGATGGCGCCAAAGCCGGCCAATACATCCGCTACCGGCACGACGAATTGGGCGATATCGGCCGGGTTCAGCGCCAGCAGCGGTTCCTGCGGGCCATGACCGACGAAATGTTCCAGGTCGGCATCATCTTTAAACTGCCGGCCCTCACCTCGACTCTGCGGGAGTATGTGGTCACCGACATGTCGCCCCTGACCATGCTCGGTCTGGCCAACACCCTCAAAGGCGTCCACTACGAGACCCTTCACAGCGAAATGTTGCCAGGCAAATTCGCCACCATCGACAACCTCAGCTACTGGGTGCCGGACAAGGCTCAGACAAGGGCTCTGGTCGAGGACCTCTTCGCCGGCGGCGCCAAGGTAAGTGGCGACGCAGCCGGCGCCAAGGTAAGTGGCGACGCAGCCGGCGCCAGCCGCAACAACTGACCCTAAAGCCCGCCGGCCGGCGGGCTTTTTCGCGCTCCCGGCCGGAAAATCGTCCCGAACGAGCAGGCTGGTCATGATGGGACAGGCAGGGAAACAGCACAATTAACAAGAATAGAATATTATAGAAATGAGATAACTATTAGGAAGCCACCGATTGCAGCAGGAGGGAAAGCATGACCCACGCCAGATTGCCTGAAATGGTCGCCGCGGCGGCCAGCGACAAAAAAGCCCGCGACATCGTTATCATTGACATGGAGGGGGTTTCACTCGTCACTGACCACTTCGTCATCTGCAGCGCCAATTCGACCACCCAGGTGCAGGCCATCGCCGACAACATCGAAGAAAAACTCGCAGAACAAGGGATAAAGGCGCTGCGCAAAGAAGGCTACCGCACGGCCCGCTGGATACTGCTGGACTACGGCGCCTGCGTCGCCCATGTCTTTGTCGAAGAAGACCGGCGCTTTTACAGCCTGGAAAAGCTGTGGGGCGACGCCAAAGCCTACGCCTACCAGGACTGACCCATGGACGTTAAGGACCGCCTCAAACCAGGCACCGTACACACCCTTACCGTTGCCCGCACCAGTGAACTCGGCGCCTTTCTCGACGCCGGCACCGGCCGGACCACCGACGACATCCTGCTTCACCGGGCCCAGCAGACGCGGGAAGTAGCCATAGGCGAAGCCATACCCGTCTACCTGTATACCGACCCCCGCGGGCGGCTTACCGCCAGTATGCGCCTGCCACGCATGCGGGAAGGGCAGGTGGCGCGGGCCGAAGTGATCAACACCAGCCGCGACGGAGCCTTTGTCGACATCGGCGCCGAGCGCGGCGTCTTCATGCCCTTCGCCGGCATGCGCGGCAAAGTTCGCCGCGGCGACAAAGTCTGGATCAAACTCTATCGCGACAAATCCGACCGCCTGGCCGTCACCATGGAAGTCGAAGACGACCTCCGGCGGGCCGCCAGGCCGGCCAGCGGCCTTAAAGTGGGCGACATGGTCACCGGCTCGGTTTACAACTTCAGCGATGAAGGCGCCTTCCTGTTCACCGACGACCGCTACATCGC
>JAEZLU010000018.1 GCA_023415075.1 Bacillota bacterium | reverse complement strand
AGAACGCCCGCTACGCCGCTCCCTGCGAATTCAACTGCACCGCTTCTATCCCGACCCAGCAGCGGTTCAATCTGCTGCGGGAAGGCAAAATTGAGGAGGCCTACAAGCTCATCCTCGAATACACGCCATTTCCCGCCTCGGTCTGCGGCGAGGTCTGCCCCAATCTGTGCATGGACGAATGCACCCGGCGGGAGATCGACCTGTCTGCCCAGATCGGCCTGTTGGGCCGCTATTCGGCCGACGCCCTGCTGGGCGCCCCGGACAAAAAGACCGGCAAGAAGGTGGCCGTCATCGGCGGCGGCGTCGCCGGCCTTACCGCTGCCTGGCAGTTGGCCCGCCGCGGCCATGCGGTGACCGTTTTCGAAGCCTCGGCCAACATGGGCGGCAAGCTCGAGCAGGTTATCCCCCGCGGCCGGCTGCCGCACGCAACCCTAAAAAAGGAGCTGGCCCGCATCGAGAAGCTGGGCGTGGCTTTTAAAACAAACTTTAACGTCGACGCCGACAAATTCGCCGCCCTGCGGGCCAGCCACGACGCCGTCGTTGTCGCCACCGGCGCCCATGTGTCGCGGGTCATCCCCTGGCCGGGCCACGAGCGCATCGTTAAGGGGCTCGATTTCCTCAAGGCAATCAACCGTGGCGAGAAGCCCAAGGTCGGCAAGAAGGTCATCGTCATCGGTTGCGGCAACTCCGGCATGGACGCCGCCGTCGGCGCCTATCAGATGGGGGCCGCAGAGGTTACATGTATCGATATCCAGGCGCCGGCCGCCTTCGCCAAGGAGGTCGCCCACGTCGAGGCTCTCGGCGGCAAGCTGATCTGGCCGGTGGAGACCAAGGAAGTGACCGCCGAAGGCATCGTTACCAAGAGCGGCCAGCTTATCGCCGGCGATACGGTTATCATAACCATCGGCGAGTCGCCCGACCTGTCGTTCCTGCCTCAGGGCATGCCGCTAGAGCGGGGCTGCCTCAAGCCGGCGGCCGACTACTCGGTAGCTCCCGGCGTGTTTACCGCCGGCGACACCATTCGCCCCGGGCGGCTGGTGGACGCGATCGGCGCCGGCCGCGAGGCCGCGATGGCGGTGGACGGATATCTGGGCGGCGCTGGCTACCAGCCGGAAGGGAAGCAGAAGATTCCCGCCGCCCGGCTGAGCAAGGCCTACTTCAAGAAATGCCACAGCTGCGACCTGCCGGCCGCCATCGACGACTACCAGCGCTGCATCAGCTGCGGCACCTGCCGCGACTGTCACATGTGCATGAAGTCATGTCCGGAGAACGCCATTACCCGCGTCGCTCTCGAAGGCGGCGGCTTTGAGTACGTGGCCGACGCCGCCAAGTGCATCGGCTGCGGCATCTGTGCCGGCATTTGCCCGTGCGGCATCTGGAGCATGTACGACAACGCCGAGCCGATTAACATGTACCGGACGTATTCCTGATTACCCGGGAGCATCCCGGCTAAACTGCGGTCAACGGCGACTGCCGGCTTGGTAAGGTTGACAGTCGCTTTTTTTCGACAAGGCAGGAATCTTTGCGGCGATGGCGAAGACTATTTGTGGCAAGGCCAACGATGACCGCCAGCTTATTTAGGCTGGCGGTCGTTTTTTGGAGAAGAAATACGCTAATTTATCGGCAGCTGGGCTGCCGGCCAAGCAGGAATCTTTTCGGGGATGACGAACACTATTTACATTCGCTTCAAAGTAAGACACATGTTTGCGTGGGGAGGACAGAGGGTCCTTCCTTTGTGAACAAAATGCTTGCTAACGGTGGTTCAACGTACCTTTGTTACCGCTGCGGAGGACAAAGATACCCGTCCGGCGCACCTCGGAAAATGCTACCTGCTGCTACAGCGTCATCCGCCTGCGGAAACCCTGGCGAGAAGGCTATATCCGCGAGCTGCTCGCCGGGTCAGTCTCCATTTAAGTCTCACGAAGCGGAGGGGGGAAGGGGAAAACCGATAGCTTTTTCCTGGAGTGGGTAACAAGCTTTTGCCAGTGATTAAAAAAAGGAGGGGTATGTCAGTGTCCAAAAAATGGGTAACCTTTGCCAGCGTGGCTATTATCATCGCTATGGTGGCCGTCCTCGCCGGTTGCGGCGGCAGCGGCAGCGCTCCCGCCAAGCCCAATACCATCAAGGTCGGCGCCAACTTCGAGATAACCGGTGGCCAAGCGACCTTCGGCCAGTCCTCGATCAACGCCGTCAAGCTGCTCTTTAAACAGATCAACGCTGCCGGCGGCATCAACGGCAAACAGCTCGAGCTGGTCGTCGCCGACAACAAATCCGAACCGGCCGAAGCGGCCAACGCCATGACCAAGCTCCTGACCCAAGACAAGGTCGTCGCCGTAGTCGGCCCGGTCACCAGTTCCGACTGCCTGGCCGCCGGCCCGATCGCCGCTGACAAAAAGGTGGCCTATGTTTCCAACAGCGCCACCAACCCCAAGGTAACCTTCGAGAACGGCAAAGTTAAGGATTTCGTCTTCCGCGCCTGCTTCCTCGATCCCTTCCAGGGAACGGTTGCCGCCAACTTCGCCAGCAAGTCCCTCAAGGCTAAAACCGCCGCCATCTACGTCGATATGAGCTCCGACTACGCCAAGGGCCTGGCCCAGTTCTTCGAGGAAGCCTTCACCAAGGCCGGCGGCAAGATCGTCGCCAAGGAAGCCTACCAGCAGAAGGACACCGATTTCCGGGCCGCCCTCACCAAGATAAAGGCCGCCAACCCTGAAGTAATCTTCAACCCTGGCTACTATCAAGAAGTCGGCATGTTCGTCAAACAGGCCCGTGAGTTGGGCATCACCGTACCGCTGATGGGCGGCGACGGCTGGGATTCGCCCAAGCTGATCGAGATCGCCGGCGCCCAGGCGCTGGAGAACACCTATTTCGTCAACCACTATGCCGCTGACTCCAAAGATCCGCTGACCGTCAAGTTCGTTGAAGACTACAAGAAAGAGTACGGCCAGGTGCCGGATGCTCTGGCCGCTCTGGCCTGGGACGCCGCCCTGATGGTCCTTGAAGGCATCAAGAAAGCCGGTCCTGACGATCCTGTCAAGATCAAGGACGCCATTGCCGCCACCAAGGATCTCAAAGGTGTAACCGGCACCATTACGCTCAACGAGCAGCACGACCCGGTCAAGAGCGCCGTCATCATCGCTCTCAAACAAGGCAAACTGGTATTCCAGGAAACTATCAACCCTTAATTCTCGGACAATGGTGTGCAAGGGGATAAGGACTTGTCCTTATCCCCTTTCGCGCGCAGAAGGATTTGCCATTAAAACTATCGTCTCCTGTTGACGGACAAGGTGAAAAATGTCCACAACGAGAAGTATTGACAGGCCAGGAACCCCTCCATATAATATACACTGGGGATAACGCGGAGGCCACCGACGGCCGGCGAATGTCCGCCGTGGGAGGATGCAGGTATGGGGGCGGCTGCCAGCCTGACGCGGTCTGGCTACTGCCCTTGTCTATTATATAGCCGGCGGGCGTAGCGCCCGGGCCGGCTGCCTGGAAGGGAAATCAACGGCGCTCCGTGCCCTGGGCCCGGAGAAGCCTTTGGTGGATATAGTGCCTGTTGCGACGGTTACGGGCTTCGGTGCTTCGGCGCCTAAATCAATCACGATAAGGAGGGAACGCATGGAATCATTTCTTCAGCAGTTCAACCAGCAGCTGGTGAACGGCATTTCACTCGGCAGCATTTATGCACTGATCGCTCTCGGTTACACTATGGTTTACGGCATCATTCGCCTGATAAATTTTGCCCATGGCGACATCTATATGCTTGGCGCCTATGTCGCGTTTTTTGCTACGACCGCCTTTAAACTGTCCTTTTTCCCGGCACTGATTGTTTCTATGGGGGTGTCGGCCCTGGTGGGGGTAACCATCGAGCGGTTTGCCTACCGGCCGCTCAGGCAGGCGCCGAAGATCGCCGTCCTTATCACCGCCATCGGCGTGTCGCTGTTTCTGGAATACGGCGGTATGCTGGCGGTTACGCCCCAGCCGCGCACCTTCCCGGCGCTTCTGCCGACCGGAATTTATAATATCGGCGGTGTGGTCATCAACAGCTATCAGATCATAATTCTCGCCGTTTCCCTTGTGCTGATGATCATCCTTACTTATATCGTCAACCGCACCAAGATCGGCAAGGCCATGCGGGCCGTTTCCTTCGACACCGACACCGCCCGCCTGATGGGCATCGACGTCGACCGGGTCATTTCCTTCACCTTTGCCATTGGCTCGGCCCTGGCTGCTGCCGCCGGCGTCCTGGTCGGCATCTACTACAACTCGATCGACCCGCTTATGGGCATCATGCCTGGTCTCAAGGCTTTCGTGGCCGCCGTGCTCGGCGGCATCGGCATCATCCCCGGCGCCGTGCTGGGCGGGGTGCTAATGGGGGTCGTCGAGGCCATGGTCAGCGGCTTTATTTCTTCGACCTTCCGCGACGCCGCCGCTTTCGGTATCCTGATCCTCATCCTGCTCTTCAAACCCTCGGGCCTTCTCGGCAAGAATGTCCGGGAGAAAGTGTAGGTGGCCGGCATGCGCGAGATGAGAAAAAACGATGTGCTGATGCTTGGTGCCAGTGTGGTGCTGTATGCTGCGATCCAGGCCCTGATTTCCTTCGGGGTCATCGAGGGCTACTGGGAGCGTAATATCGTCTATATGTGCATAAATATCATTCTGGCCACAAGCCTCAACCTTATCAATGGCATCACCGGCCAGTTCTCGATCGGTCACGCCGGCTTTATGGCCGTCGGCGCATATGTCGGCGCGATCATGACCGTCAAGCTCGGCCTGCCGTTCATCGTCGGTATTATCGCCGGCGCGCTGGGGGCCGCGGTTCTCGGCTTCGTCATCGGCCTGCCGACCCTAAGGCTGACAGGTGACTACCTGGCGATTGCCACCCTCGGCCTCGGGGAAATTATCCGCATCACTATCCTCAACATCCCCTACGTAGGCGGGGCCTCCGGTTTCATGGGCATTCCCAAGCTGACCGATTTCACCTGGGCCTTCTTTTTGATGGTTTTCACCCTGTTCTTTATCAAGAATTTCGTGAACTCCACCCACGGCCGGGCCTGTATCGCCGTGCGCGAGAACGAGATTGCCGCCGAGGCCATGGGGGTCGACACAACCAAGTACAAGGTGCTGGCGTTCACGCTGGGGGCGGCGTTCGCCGGCGTAGCCGGGGCGCTGTTCTCCCACTATACTTACATCGCCCATCCGGCGTCCTTCACCTTCATGCGGTCCTTCGATATCCTGACGATGGTGGTGCTGGGCGGTCTCGGCAGTATGAGCGGCTCGATCTTCGGTGCTATCTTCTTCACGTGGGTTTCAGCGTTCTTCGCCGATTGGCCCGAGTGGCGCATGGTCATATATTCACTGCTGCTGATTATTCTCATGCTGTACCGGCCGCAGGGCCTGTTCGGCAATAAGGAGCTCAGCCTGAAGATGCTGGGACGGTTTACGGGAGGTGAACGCCGTGGCACTACTCAAGGTAACTAAGTTGTCGAAAGCGTTCGGCGGTCTCCGGGCCGTTTCCAATTTTGACATCGCCATTGAACAGGGCGAACTGGTCGGCCTGATCGGCCCGAACGGCGCCGGCAAGACGACGGTGTTTAACCTGCTGACAGGCGTCTACGACCCCAGCGAGGGTAATATCGAGTTCGACGGCAAGAGTGTCGTCGGCCTCAAACCATACCAGATAACCCAGCGGGGCGTAGCCCGCACCTTCCAGAATATTCGCCTGTTCGGCGAACTGTCGGTGCTGGACAATGTCAAGATCGCCTACCACTTCCATGTTAAATACGGCCTGCTGGAGTCGGTGCTGCGGGTCGGCCGCTACTTCGGCGAGGAAAACGAAATAACCAAAAAGGCTGAGCGCTTCCTGGAAATCTTCCAACTGGCTCACCGCAAGGACGAGATTGCCAAGAACCTGCCCTACGGCGAGCAGCGCCGCCTGGAAATCGCCCGCGCCCTTGCCGCCCAGCCGCGACTGCTGCTGCTCGACGAACCGGCGGCCGGCATGAACCCGCAGGAGACTCAGCAGCTGATGGCAATGATCCGCTGGATCCGCAAGGAATTCGGGCTGACCATTCTGCTGATCGAGCATGACATGAGCCTGGTCATGGGCGTCTGCGAACGCATCTATGTGCTGGATTACGGCAGCATCATCGCCCAGGGCACGCCGGTCGAGATCAAGAATAATCCGCGGGTTATCGAGGCTTATCTCGGCGAGGAGGTGCACTGATGCTCAAGGTCGATAATATCAACGTTTTCTACGGCGCCATCCATGCGCTCAAGGGCATCAGCGTCGATGTCGCCGAGGGTGAGATCGTAACCCTGATCGGCGCCAACGGCGCCGGCAAGAGCACCATCCTACGGACAATCTCCGGTCTTTTGAAGCCGCGGACCGGCCATATCGAATTTGAGGGCAAGAAGATCGACGGCGTCCCGGCCCAGGAGATCGTCAAGCTGGGCGTTTGCCAGGTGCCGGAAGGCCGGCGGATTTTCGCCAATATGACGGTACTCGAAAATCTCGAGTTGGGAGCCTATATCCGCTCCGATTCCAAGGGCATTGCCGAGGATATGCAGGGGGTGTTCAAGCGCTTCCCGCGCCTGCTGGAGCGCAAGGGCCAGGTAGCCGGCACGCTTTCCGGCGGTGAGCAACAGATGCTGGCCATCGGCCGGGCCCTGATGGGCCGGCCCCGCCTGCTCCTCATGGACGAACCGTCAATGGGTCTGGCGCCGCTGCTGGTGAAGGAAATTTTCGCGATCATCCGCGAGATAAACGCCAGCGGCACGACTATTTTGCTGGTTGAACAGAATGCCCATATGGCCCTGTCGATTGCCCATAAGGCCTATGTCCTCGAGACCGGACGCATCACCCTGGCCGGCACCGCCAAGGAGCTGGCCGAGAGCGAGGCTGTCCGCAAGGCCTACCTGGGCGGCTAGTTTCTGGCTGGGAATTTTGAGGCGAAAAGAGGAGAGATGGCGATGTTCGTGTCAAAACGGATGACCCCTAATCCGGTGACGATCACGTCAACCATGACGGTGTCGGAAGCCACCAACCTCATGAAGAGCAATAAGTTCCGCCGGCTGCCGGTAGTGGACGGCGGCAAGCTTGTAGGCATTGTCACCGACCGCGACCTGCGGGAGGTGTCGCCCTCGCCGGCGACGACGCTGTCGGTTTATGAGCTCAACTACCTGCTGGCCAAGATGGTGATCAAGGACATCATGAAGACCGATGTCATCACCATCGGCGTCGACGCCACAATCGAGGAAGCGGCTCTGGTGATGTACAATAAGAAGATCGGCGGCCTGATCGTCGTCGACGCCATCGGCGCGGTCGTCGGCATCATCACCGAGACGGATATTTTTAAGTGTTTCGTCGACGTGATGGGCCTGGCCGAAGGCCGGACCCGCCTGACGCTGGAGTTCGCCGACCGGGTCGGCATTCTCTACGATATTACCGCCGTCTTCAAGGAACTGGGGATCAATATTCTCAGTATGGCCACCTATAATCTGGAGAACGGCCGGGCCGAAATGGTCATCCGGGCCGACGTCAAGGACGTGAAGCAGCTGACCGAACGCCTGGCGGCCATAGGCTTCCCGGTGAGCCACTTGGTTCAGATAGGTCAATAAAGGCGACATAGCGCTGGCCAATATTTACAACTTTTGCGACTCGTGATAATATAATGAATTAAGATCAGGCAAGCGGCCGCGAGGCCGGCAGCCGGGCTTTCGGCAGCAGGCAAGACCTGTGGGATCTCTCGTTGGGGGAGCCCGCAGGTTTTTTGTTTTGACGGCGTCCAAATATTTTTCGGGAGGGCGGCTCTTGGACCAGAATAATGCTTTGAAGCAACGGACGGCCCGCTTGTCGATAATTTCCAACACCTCGCTGGTGGTGCTGAAGCTGATCGTCGGCCTGTGCAGCGGTGCGGTCAGCATTGTTTCCGAGGCGGCCCACTCGGGGGTCGATCTGGTAGCGGCCCTAATCGCCTATTTGGCGGTGCGCAAGGCGGCTAAACCGCCGGACGCCCACCACGCCTACGGCCATGGGAAGGTGGAGAGTTTGTCGGCGGCGATCGAGGCGGCTCTCATCGTGCTTGCGGCGATCTGGATTGTTTATGAGGCGCTGGCGAAGATTTATAGCAGCGCCACGCCGCAGTTTCTCGAATATGGTATCGCCGTAATGGCGGTGTCGATAGGGGTCAACTGGTATGTTTCCGGCCGCCTGATGACGGTGGCCCGGGCGACCCACTCCCAAGCCCTGGAGGCCGATGCCCTCCATCTCAAGGCCGATATTTGGACTTCAGTCGGCGTGCTGGTCGGGCTGGCGGTTATCAAGGCGACCGGGCTGGGCTGGCTCGACCCGGCGATAGCCATTGCTGTGGCCGCGGTGGTTTTCCGGGCCGGCTATAAGATGACCATGAAAAGTATGTATGAGCTGACCGACGTTAGCTTGTCGGCCGAGGAGAAGGAAATAATCCGCGGCGTTCTCGCCGC
>JAEZLU010000148.1 GCA_023415075.1 Bacillota bacterium | reverse complement strand
CCTCCGGTATGCCGGCAAGCTCGGCCGACAGCAGGTCTTTGACGGGCTCGAGCTTGGTCATGCCGGAGTAGTCGAGGATGCGCGAGCCGGCGATAACGTAAATGTCGGGAATAAGCATGATGTCGCTGCTAAACGAGCAGGCTTTGGTCCAGACGGTTTTAAGGCTGTCGGCCAGGTCGGCGTACGCGGCCGTTAGGACAAGGCCGTCGCGGCGTTGGACGCGGATGAAGCCGCGCTTGTCGATGATCCGGAGCTGACGCTTGCCGCCTTTGTCGGCTGCGAACACGAACATATGGGGGGTTACGGCCTCGGCGACCACCGCTGCCGGCGGCAGACCGAGCGATTCGGCGGCGATTTCGCGGGCTTCGTCAAGGATGCATTTTTTGCTGAGGTCGGTGGTCTGGGCTTCGGTGGAACCGAGGGCGATGGCGGTGATTTTCTGGGCCTGGGGGTTGACTTCGACAAAGACTTCGACGCTGTCAGGCAGGGCGCCGCTGTTCACGGCCATGGCGGCAGCCTCCTTCTTGATGGCGACGATGGTCTCGGCCGTCGGGTTGGGCTCGACCCGCTCGACCATTTCCCGGACCATGGCCAGAGCGACGCCGATCGACGAGATGACTTCGGCGTTTTCCGGGATCTTGTATTTCAGCCCCATGGCTTCGGCGGTGAACGGCAGCAGCGAACCGGCGCCGCCGCCTACGCCGACAAGTACCATCTGGTCTTCTTCGAGCTTATATTTCTCGGTGAGTTCGCGGATGACCGGGATGATTTTGTCGGTGGCTTTGCGGAGGATGGCGGCGGCCGTCTCCTCGAGGGTCAGGCCGAGCAGGGCGGCCAGCGGCGCCATGGCCTTGCAGCAGGAGTTGTAGCTGCCGTAGGCGAAGTCGCCCGGCTTGACGAGTTTCAGGACGTTGGCGGCGCAGGTATTGGTAAGGGTGATGCTTTTGCCGTTTTTCAGCCTGATGGCGACATAGTCGTCCGGGTCGTCTTTCTTGGGACGGACGAAGTATACCTGGGGGTCTTCGATTTCTTCTTCCGGGGTAAAGGCGGCGTAGCCCAGGCCGGCGATGTGGGCGCTGCGCGGGCCGACGTCGACAAGCTGGCCGTTTTTGACCCGGACCATGCTGCCGCCGGCGACGCCGAGCACGCGGACGTCGAGCGAGTTGATGTAGGTGCGGTGGCCGCCGACGATCGAGTAGTCCACGGTCGGCCGGCCGTTTTTGATGACGCCGATGTTGGTGCTGGTGCCACCGACTTCGAAGTAGATACCGTTGGAGGCCCTCAGGTACATGAGGGCGCCGATGACGCTGGCCGCCGGCCCGGACAGCATGGTGAGCACCGGCCGTTTTTTCATTTCCTCGACTTCCATGACGCCGCCGTCGCCGCGCATGATCATGAGCGGCACCTTGATGCCGGCGTTTTTGACGCTGGCTTCGGTGCTGGTGGCCGTCTCGAGCATTTTCGGCAGGATGCTGGCGTTGATGGTGGCCGTCCGCGTCCGGGTGGTAAGGCCGTAGAGCTTGGTGATCTCCGAGGCGACCGTGCACTGGAGGCCGAATTCGCCGGCGGCATCTTGGACGAGTTTTTCTTCGGCCATGCTGTCGACGCCAAAGGCCTTACTGGCTACGATAACGTTGGCGCCGGCGGCGGCCAGTTCCTCGATGGCCTGGCGGAGGCCGTCGGCGGTAAGCTGGCCTTTTTTGCGGAAGGTGTGGCAGGTGCGGATGAATTTACCTGTGCCAAGGTCAATGTCGTCGATGCGGGTCTGGCGTTTGGTCAGATAGCCTTCGATGAGGCCTTTGCCGATGCCGAAGATGCCTACTTTGGCGACGTCGCCTTCCAGGAGGGCGTTGGTGGCCTGGGTGGTGCTATGGGCGATGAAGACGACTTCCTCCGGCTGGATGTTGTGTTCGGCGAGGCATTTTTCGAAAGCCTGGACGACACCTGCGGCCACGCCTTTTTCGTCGCGGTGGGTGGTCATAACCGAGGCTTTGCCGACAATTTCGTTGGTAGAGTTGTCGATGGCCACCGCCTTGGTGTGGGTGCCGCCTACGTCGATGCCTACTCTGATGGCGCGTTTATCCATGTTTGTCCTCCCGGTAAGGATGTTTCGGCGATTAAAGGGTACCCGGGAGGCACCCGCGGACGGCTGCCTCCCGGGTCGTCGTCACAGGCCGAAAAGGCTTACGGCGACGATCTCGTTTATCAGCACAAGCAGCCAGGACCAGACCAGACCTGTTTTCAGGTAGTCCTGCGGCGGCAGTTTGGAGTAGTTGATGGCCCACATGCTCCAGGACTGGGTCGGACAGGTGTTGGCCACCATGGCCACCGGCGGGATCATGATAAGGGCGAACAGGAATTTGGGAGCGAAGATGTTGAGGCTGAGGAGGATGGCCAGGGTGGCGCCGCCTGAGCCGAATACCATCAGCGGGCCGCGGAAGAGGGCCAGCGGTGCAAAGACGCCGAAGGCGATGGCCAGCATCATCGGGTCGCGCGGCAACAGACCGCCGAATATTTTGCCGAGGATGGGCGAAACTTTGGCGGCGGCGCCGGCGAACATGACGATGGCGAACAGCATGCCGATGAGCAGGCCGACGTCGGCGATGCCGTCATACAGCGTCTGCTGGATGATGGCGACAGCGTCCTTGTAGGTACGCAGCTTCTTGGTCAGCAGGAAGGATACGAACATCGCCGCCATGAGAGCGGGGATGGGCTGCCAGTTGAGGCCGACGATGAGGGCGATGGGAATGGCCGGGATGAGAAATACCCAGGAGCCGAGCTCGGGCTCGGCGGCGATGCCAAGCTGGGGTGAGGCCGCCCAGGCGTGGGTCAGTTTGTTGGTCTTGAAGCTGAAGAGGATGAAGGCAACGATGACCAGCATGTGGATGCCGGTGAGGATGAGGGCTACTTTTACGTAGTTAGCGTCGTAGGGGACGCTGGGGAAGAGGGCCTGGATCTGCTTGACGTAGCCGAGGTTGAGGTACATGCCTGAGGCTATCGACATGGTATAGGAGGCGACGGCGACTTTCTTCGGCACGCCCAACGAGAAGAGGATGGGCAGCATGATGACGCCGATGGCCATAACCGAGCCGACGCCGAAAGCGCCGGTGAAGATGAGGGTGGTCGCCCAGGCCAGCAGTATAGTGGTAATCATCGGCCGGGCGCCGCCTAGTTCGACCGTCTTTTTGATGATGGCGCCGGCGATGTCGGTATCGACAAGCACGCGGCCGAACCAACTGCCGAAGATGATTACCGCGGTGGTTACACCATAGTTTTCCACCGGCTTCTGAAAGACGTCGACAAGGGCGGTCGCCAGGGGGACGCGGCCAATGACGACCCAGATGAGGGCCATGACAATAAAGCCGACCATGAGGTTGCCGCCTTTGGCGCAGTAGTAAATGAGCCCAAGAAAGGTGGCGATGAGCAGTACTCCGGCGATCATGTCAAACGTAGGCACACTTTTTCCTCCTTCGATAGAAGATAGAATGCTGTACCCCTATGAGTCCAATGCCTCCTTTCGGCGGGCGGGGTCGTTCGTACCCGCAAGGCTCCGTTTCGGGCAAATAGCCCACCGGCCATATATAAAACAGCCCCCGGACAGACCGGCTAATATCGCGATCAAATCCAAGGACTGCGTGTGTCGATATGGTAAACGTTATTGATTTTTAGCGCTGGAGTTCGCCCCTACAAAGGGCGTCGTTGATATCTTGGCGGCTACCGTCGATATGGCGGGCGATGGCCTCCCTGATCGCCGGCAGCGACCGGGACTGGTAAGCCCGGTAGAGGTCCCAGTGCTCGCACTGCCGCTGGTGGGGCTTGGACGGCAAGCGGCCGTAGAAGGCGCGGGCGGTGTTCCAGTGAAAGTTCTGGAACTGGAAGATTTT
>JAEZLU010000147.1 GCA_023415075.1 Bacillota bacterium | reverse complement strand
TTGCTATGGAAGAAGTGAAAGTCAAGCTGCCGGCCGGCAGCTACACCATCCACATCGGCAGCGGGATCCTACCGGAGACCGGTCGCTTTCTCAGTCAGCTCGGTTTCAGCGACCGGGCCCTGGTGGTGACTGACGCCAACGTTGCTCCCCACTACGGGGCGCAGGTGACCGCCGCCCTCGGCCGTGCCGGCATCACTGCCGAATTCGTCGCCGTCGCCCCCGGCGAGGCGGCCAAAGCGCTCGCCACCGCCGAACAGCTTTACAGCGCCGCCATCGCCGGCCGGCTTGACCGGCGCTCGCCTGTCGTCGCCCTCGGCGGCGGGGTGGTGGGGGATCTGGCGGGCTTCGTGGCCGCCACCTACCAGCGAGGCGTGCCCTTCGTGCAACTGCCGACGACCCTGCTGGCCCAGGTCGACTCCAGCGTCGGCGGCAAGGTCGCCGTCAACCACACCCTTGGCAAAAACCTCATCGGCGCCTTTTACCAGCCTTGTCTGGTCGTGGCCGATACGGCCGTTCTGACGACTCTGCCGGTCCGCGAACTTGTTGCCGGCCTGGCGGAAGTGGTCAAATACGGCGTTATTGCCGACGCTGACTTTTTTACTTTTCTCGCCGACCGCCCTGCCGCCGTCCTGGCCGGCGACAGCGGGGTGCTGGCCGAGATTGTCGGCCGTTCTTGCGACCTCAAGGCCCGGGTCGTCGAACAGGACGAAAGGGACACCGGCCTCAGGATGATTCTGAACTTTGGCCACACCGTCGGCCATGCCGTGGAAGCCGCCGCCGGTTTTGCCCGCTACCGCCACGGCGAGGCCGTCGCCATCGGCATGCACGCCGCCGCTACCCTCAGTCGCCGCCTGGGCTTGTGTGACGATGCCACAGTTATCGCCATCGCCGACCTGCTCAGACAACTGGGCCTGCCGGTGACCGCCACCGGCTGCCGCCCGGACGATCTCCTTGCCTATCTGGCCCGCGACAAAAAAAGTTTCGGCGGCAAGGTTAACTGGGTGCTTGTGGAGAAAATCGGCCGGGTGATTATCTGCGACGACGTACCCGAAAAGGAAGTCCGCCGCCTGCTCGCAGACATCACTGCCGGCGAAGGCTAAACTCAAAGCAGGGAGGATTTAATAATGCTTGACCGCAGGATACTCAGCGATACACTTGCCAGAGCTATGCGGCGGGGCGGCGATTTCGCCGACATATACCTGGAGAACAGGACCAGTACCGTCATTGCTTGCGAGGATAATAAAATCGAACGCATTAAGACCGGCACCGAAACCGGCGCTGGCGTCCGGGTAGTGTACGGCGACACCACCGCATACGCCTACACCAACAAGGTAACGGCCGAGGAACTACTGCAGGTGGCCGATATCGCCAGCCGGGCCGCCCAGGCCGCCGACAAGGATGTCCACATTGACCTGCGGGCCGTGCGGCCGACCGTCGACCTTGATATCGACGTATTGCCGTCGGCCGTCGCCATCGACGAAAAAGTGGCCGCGGTGGAGGCGGCCAACGCCGCTGCCCGTAAAGCTGACAGCCGAATCTGTCAGGTGATGGTCAGCTACGGGGACGTCATCCAGGACGTGACCATCGCCAACTCTCTTGGCCGGCTCACCGAAGACCGCCGGGTTCGCACCCGGCTGTCGGTCAACGCCGTCGCCGCCGCCGGCGGCGAAATCCAGACCGGCTTCGAATCCCTGGGCGGTACCCGGGGCTTTGAGCTGGCCGGTCGCGAGGCCTGCCGGGATCTGGCCAGGGAAGCCGCCCGGCGGGCAATAACCGCCCTGGAAGCCAAACCGGCACCGGCTGGTCTTATGCCGGTGGTCATGGCCGGCGAGGCCGGCGGTACCATGGTCCATGAAGCCTGCGGTCACGGTTTGGAAGCCGACCTTGTCCAGAAAGGCCTGTCGGTCTACGCCGGCCAAAAAGGGCAGAAGGTGGCCGGCGAAGGCATAACGGTTGTCGATGACGGCACACTGCCCGGCCGCTACGGAACCATGCGCTTTGACGATGAAGGCTTCGCTTCCCAGAAGACGGTGCTTATCGAAAATGGCATCCTCAAAGGCTTCATGTATGACTATCTCACCGCCGTCCGCGACAAAGCCGGCCCTACCGGCAACGGCCGGCGGGAGTCATTCGAACACAAGCCCATTCCCCGGATGCGCAACACCTATATCGCCCCCGGCAAAGAAAATCCGGCCGCCATCATCCGCTCGGTCAAAAACGGCCTGCTGGTGAAAAAGATGGGCGGCGGCCAGGTCAACACCGTCAACGGCGACTTCGTGTTCGACGTTGCCGAGGGTTATCTTATAAAAGACGGGGCGGTGGAGTCCGCCGTGCGGGGCGCTACCCTGACAGGCAACGGGCCGGAGGTGCTGCGGATGATCGACATGGTGGGCAGCGACCTCGGGTTTTCCATCGGCACCTGCGGCAAGGACGGCCAAGGGGCGCCGGTCGCCGATGCCCAGCCGACCATCCGGATACCGGCGATCATCGTCGGCGGTACCGATTCCGGCCGTTGACAGCGGTTGCGTAAATGTGGCTTTGAAAACCGCGCGCAATAGAAGTGATACACGCATCAAGCGGTCTTTGCGACCGCTTGAAATTTTTTTACTATTTTTGGACTGCGCGGTCAACCAGCGGCAGGATAGTACTATTCACTAGCGAATATAAGCATTGTATTTTTTGCGTTGGAGGAGAGAAGATTGGCGATTGATAAGCGAAAAAAGGTACTAAGGATTGTTGCCGTTGTCGCAATTGTACTTGTTGCTATTATTTCTTACCGGATATGGTCAAATCTCGCCGCCAACAAAGAGCGGGCCGGCCGGGTGGCTCAGGGCCGGGCAGTCGCGGTGGAAATCAAGAAGGTCGATCGTCAGGATATCCAACCCATGCTGAGCTTCTCAGCCAACATGGAGCCTTTCTGGACGGCTGACCTGTCGCCGAAGGTGGATGGCCGGATTGCGGCCCTGTTTGCCGACGAAGGCGACAAGGTTACGGCCGGGACGGTCATCGCTACCCTGGACACCGACGAACTTCTGCCGCAGGTGACTCAGGCCGAGGGCAGCGTTTATGCCGCCCGCGCCAATCTGGAGCAGGCCGAGCTCGACCTCAAACGGGCTATGCCGCTGGCACAGCAGGGGGCGATTTCCGCCCAGGCTCTCGATACCGCCAGGATTAAGCGCGACCTGGCCGTCGGCCAGCTGCGGTCGGCTGAAGGCACACTGGCCCAGCTCGGGGCCCGCTTCGGCAACGCCAGTATCGTCGCCCCGCGGGACGGCGTCATAACCAAACGCTATCTACAGGCTGGCTATTACGCCAAAACCGGCTCGCCGATCGTCAGCCTGGCCGACGTCAGCTCGATGCTGGTCAAAGCCTCGGTCGGCGAGGCCGAAATCGGCCAGCTTAAACTGGGGACGGTCGCCACCGTCAAGATAACCGCCCTTGGCGATAAAGAATTCGTCGGCAAGGTCACCCGCCTTACGCCGGCGGCATCATTGCCTGTTCGCACCTTTACCGCCGAGGTTACCGTTCCCAACGCCGAGGGCGTGCTGATGGCCGGTATGTTTGCCCGTGTCGCCGTGGCCGGCGAAACGCGCAAGAACGTTGTCGCCGTGCCGGAGAGTTCGATGGTCCTCAGGGAAGACCAGAAGGCCGTTTATGTCGTAAGTGCCGATAACAAAGTCCAACTGCGTATCCTCAAGCTGGGCTATGTCGGCGGCGGCTGGGCCGAAGTGCTCGACGGCGTGAAAGAAGGCGAAGTTATCGTCATAGGCGGGCAGAACAAGCTCAGAGACGGGGCGACCATCGATCGGGCCGGTGGGAAAGGAGAATAAGCGCTGATGGGTATTTTTACCTTTATCAAGCGGCCCGTTTTTACGACGATGATCGTCATGCTGCTCGTCGTTTTCGGGCTGAACGCCTATCCCAACCTCGGCATCGACCTCTATCCCGACGTCGATTTCCCGATCGTTACCGTCACGGTGACCTGGACCGGCACCTCGCCGGAGGAAATGGAGACTCTGGTAACCAAGCCTATCGAAGACGCCGTCAGCTCGGTGTCTAATATAAAGACATTGTCATCAGTCACTCTGGAGGGCTTCTCACAGACGACCATCGAGTTCACTTTCGGCACCGACGCCAAGATGATGGCCAACGACGTGCGTGAGAAGGTGGCCGGCATCAGGCGGCGGCTGCCTGACCAGATCGACGAGCCGGCGGTTCAGCGTTACGACATTACTGCCCAGGCCATCATGTACTACAGCCTGGCCTCCGAGACCCGCAGCCGCGGCGAGATCCGCAAAATAGCCTGGGATATCATCAAAGACGAACTTCAGCGGCTGGACGACGTGGCCGACGTAAGCGTCTTCGGCGCTACCGCCCGCGAGATTCATGTCTACGTCGACCCCCGCAAGCTCGAAGCCTATAATATCGGCTTCCGGCAGATATTTGACATCCTCGACGCCCAGAACATGGACACCCCCGGCGGCCGGGTGAGGGAGAAGGGCACCGAGATAACCATCCGTACCCTCGGCCAATACAAGAACGTTGACGATATCAAAAACATCATTGTCGCCAACCAGGGTCTGCAGACAGTACGCATTGGCGACATCGCCACCGTCGAGGACGGCTGGGAAGAAGAGCGCAACTACGCCCGTACCGGCGGCACCCCAAGCGTCATGATCTCCGTCCAGAAGCAGTCGGGCACCAACACCGTCGCCGTTGCCGACCGCGTCCGGCAGCGGATGGAGTTTTTGCAGAAAAACATTTTGCCGCCCGACATCAAGGTCATCATTGCCCGCGACAGTACCCGCTATATTCGCGACAACGTCCATGACGTCACCATGTCGCTCGTTTTCGGCGGCCTGCTGGCCGTCTTCATCACCTTCCTCTTCCTGCAGAATACCCGGGCGACCATCATCGGCGCGATCGCCATACCCACCTCGATCATCGCCACCTTCTTCATGATGAAGGCCATGGGCTTTACTCTCAACAACATGTCGCTCATGGGCCTCAGCCTGGCGGTCGGCATTCTCATCGACGACGCCATCGTCGTCATCGAAAATATCTTCCGCCACCTCGAACACGGCCAGTCGCCCTTAGAAGCGGCCCGCGACGGCACGATCGAGATATCCCTCGCCGTCCTGGCCACCACCTTCTGTATCCTGGCGGTGTTCGTGCCTGTTGGCAATATGGGCGAAATCATCGGCCAGTTCTTCAAGCAGTTCGGCCTGACGGTCGCCTTCGCCGTGGCTTTCTCGCTGTTCGTCGCCTTCACCCTCACGCCGATGCTGTCGGCCTACTGGCTGAAGATAGCGCCGATGGACCGGGCCAGCCTGCGGGGGCCGGCCAAATGGATCCAGAAGATGCTCGACGTCTGGGAAGAATGGTTCCTGGCGTTCCGCGACAATTATAAGGCGGTAATTGCCTGGGCCCTGCAGCGGCCGAAAAAGCTGGTCGCCATCGCCGTGCTGTCGCTGTTTATCAACGTTTTGCTTGTCCCGCTCCTGGGTTTTGAGTTTTCGCCCACCTACGACTCGGGTGAGTTCAACATTGCCATGGAAGCGCCGGCTGGGACCTCGATCGAAAAAATGAAGGAACTGGTCGCCCCAATTGAAAAGGAAGTCCTCGCCATTCCCGGCCTGGAAACGGCTTTCATAAACATCGGTTCCCAGCGCAACCCGGTCTACAAAGGCTTCATCGGCGTCCGCCTCATTCCCTCGGATCAACGGGACAAATCGATGATGCAGATCATGGACGAACTGCGGATCAAATTCCGCAAGGTCGAGGGCCTCAAAGTTGCGGTAAATAACGCCTCTGGTGTCGGCCGCGGCGACCCGCGGCCCATCCAGATCGCCTTCCGCGGCCCCGACCTCGAGGTGTTGCGGAGTTTGGGCACCCAGTTGGCGGACGAGATCAGGAAGATCCCCGGCACCACCGATGTCGACATCTCGAGCGCCCAGTCCGAGCCGGAGGTTCAGATCCGCCTTGACCCGGCCCGCATGGGTCAGCTGGGCGTGGATGCGACTACTGCCGGCAATGCCATCCAGATCGCTTTCCAGGGGGTCGTCCAGAAAAATCAGTTCAACATCGCCGATAAATCCTACAACATCCGCGTCCAGATGCCTGAACAATTTCGTCAGAGCATCGACGACGTGGCTAACCTGCGGATTAGCAACAGCAAGACCGGCAGCTTCGTCCGCCTGGGCGACATCGCCGAAGTCAAGTTCGGCTCCGGCCCCACCCAGATCGACCGCGAGGGCCGCCAGCGCCAGATTATCGTCTACGGCAACGCCGTCGGCATCTCTACCGGCGAAGTCATGACCCAGGCCATGAACCGGATAATCCCCAACATGAATCTGCCCTTTGGCTATACCTACCGCCTGGTCGGCCAGGCCCAAACCATGAAGGATTCCTACATGGAGATCGGCAAAGCCCTCCTGCTGGCTGTCGTCCTGATATACATGGTGCTGGCCGCCGAATTCGAAAGCTTCGTCCACCCGTTCACCATCATGTTGTCGCTGCCGTTTTCGCTGATCGGCGCGGTGCTGGGGCTTCTCTTGGGCGGCAAGACCATCAACATCATGTCGATGATCGGCCTCATCATGCTCATGGGCCTCGTCACCAAGAACGCCATCCTGCTTGTCGACTACACCAACCAGCTGCGTGAACGCGGCTACGCCATAAAGGAAGCCCTGATCGAAGCCGGGGCTACCAGGCTGCGGCCCATTCTCATGACCACGTTCGCCATGATCCTCGGCATGCTGCCGGTGGCCCTCGGCTGGGGCGCCGGCGCCGAACTGAGGTCCTCAATGGGCGTCGTGCTTGTCGGCGGCCTTATAACCTCGACCTTCCTCACCCTTGTCATCGTTCCCCTGGTCTATCTTCTTGTTGACCGCACGCAAACCTGGTGGCGGGAGCGCAAAGCCGCCCGCGCCGCCAATCACAGCGCTTAGCGTAGCAGCCCAGAACCTTCGTGTTCTGGGCTGTTAGTCTTATATTGGCAGAAAATGCTTAGACTGGAGTCCAAGGCAGCGCAAGGGAAACAGGAGCGCCGACCCGAATAATAACCGGAAGGAAAAACATATTATTGTCAACCACCATAACCTATTTATTATACCCGGCAAATCAAAAATGATGTGGTGAACAAGGCCGGAATACTTGTCGATGTCCTAAAATTCTGATACGCTAAACTTGTGAATTTGATTACGTGCATTTTTTCCCGCATTCCGGCACGATCGGTGGTACTCACCGGTTGCTGACGACTCTTTTTTTATGCAGGGCCGTCCTGGAGGCGCGGGCAACTCGGGGGAGGTGAAACTGTGTTTGTAGTAACGATCGATCCGGATAAATGCGTGGGTTGCGGCGAGTGTGCAGCCGCCTGTCCGGCTAAAATCCTGTCCATCGTCGACGGCAAAGCCGAAGTAACCGGCGATGAATGCATGGGTTGCCAAAGCTGTATGATGATGTGCCCGGTTGAAGCCATCGTCGTCCAGGAGTACTAAGCCCCAAAAATAGTGGAGGTGAAGAGTATGGCAGATTCCAAGACCCCCCAGTTGGACGAACTCGAAAAAGGCGCATGGCCTAGTTTCGTCACCGAAATCAAGAGGGCAGGCGCCAAGAAGACAAGTTCGCAGGAGCTTCTGAGCCAGCTCGAGTTGTCCTACAAGGACAAAGTTGGCTACTGGAAGCATGGCGGCATCGTCGGTGTCAGAGGTTACGGCGGCGGCGTTATCGGCCGTTATTCCTCCAAGCCCGAGCAATTTCCCGACATCAAAGAGTTCCATACTGTCCGCGTCAACATGGTGCCCGGCTTTTTCTATACCACCAAAGCCCTGCGCGGCCTTTGCGAGACCTGGGACAAATATGGCAGCGGCCTGACCAATATGCATGGCTCGACCGGCGACGTCATTCTCCTCGGCACCACCACCGAGAATCTGCAGCCCTGCTTTGACGAGCTCAGCGAAAAAGGCTGGGACCTCGGCGGCTCCGGCGGCGGTCTCCGCACCCCGAGCGGCTGCGTCGGTATGGCCCGCTGCGAATTTGCCTGCATTGACAGCATGGATTTCATCCAGGAAGTTACCCGGCACTTCCAGGATGCGCTTCACCGCCCGGCCTGGCCCTATAAGTTCAAAATCAAATGCTCGGCCTGCGCGAACGACTGCGCCGCCGCTACCGCCCGCTCGGACTTCGCCGTTATCGGCACCTGGCGCGATACTCTCAAAATCGACCAGA
>JAEZLU010000318.1 GCA_023415075.1 Bacillota bacterium | reverse complement strand
AGATTGCCGCCAAGGTGCTAGGCGAGGGCAAGCAGCATGTCGGCAAGGCGGATGTGTTGGGGATGCAGTTCATGACCGCCTATATGCCGCTGATGGGGCCGAATAACAAGCCGGTCGGCGTCATGTTTGCCGGCCAGAATATGACCCAGATGCTGGCCGACCGCAACAAGATGATGGCAATGATCGGCGGCGCCGCCCTTTTCGCCATCCTTCTCGGTGCCTGCCTGGCCTTTATACTGGCCCGCGGGATCGCCGGCCCGGTCGGCCGGTTGGCCGGCGGCATCGGCGAGGTGGCCCGCGGCGACCTGACCCGCAGGGTGTCGGTGGAAACCAGGGACGAAATCGGCGTCTTGGCCGATGGCTTCAACCAGATGGTAGAGCAGCTCGGCGCTCTGGTGCGCCAGGTGTCGGGCCAGGCCGAAACGCTTGCCGCCTCCAGCCAGGAACTGACGGCGAGCGCCGAGCAGTCGGCCCAGGCGGCCGGACAGGTCGCCACGACGATAACCGAGGTGGCTGCCGGCAGCCAGGCACAGCTAAACTCGGTAGCCGGCGCGGTCGACACCGTCGGCCGGATGTCGGACGATGTGCGGCAAATGGCGGTCAGCGCCCAGTCGACGGCCGAAATGACCAATAAAGCGGCGGCGGCGGCGACTGACGGCAGTCAGGCCGTCCGGACGGCGGTCAGCCAGATGAGCGAGATCGAAGCCGCCGTTAGCCAGTCGGCGGTCGCCATCACCAAGCTGGGCGAGCAGTCCGGCCAGATCGGCGTCATCATCGACACCATCGCCGGAATCGCCGGCCAGACCAACCTGCTGGCCCTGAACGCCGCCATCGAGGCGGCACGGGCGGGCGAGGCCGGCCGGGGCTTTGCCGTGGTGGCCGAGGAAGTCCGCAAGCTGGCCGAGCAGTCCCAGGAAGCAGCCCAGCAGATTGCCACCCTTATCGGCGAAATCCAGCACGACACCGATCAGGCGGTGGCTGCCATGGAAAGAGGCACAAAGGAGGTCAGCACAGGCACCAGGGTGGTCACCAAAGCCGGCGAGGCCTTCCAGACTATCACTGCCCTGGTTACCGACGCTTCCGATCAGGCCAGGGAGATCTCGGCCGCCGCCAGCCGGCTGGCCGACAGCAGCCAGGAGATGGTCAAAACCATCGACAGCATCCAGGTCGTGAGCAAAGACACCATGGGCCAGACGGAAACGGTTTCGGCCGCCGTCGAAGAGCAGTCGGCCGCGCTGGAGGAAATAGCCGGCTCCAGCCGGGCGCTGGCCGGCCTGGCCGGTGAACTCCAGGCGGCGGTGGCCAAATTCCGCATTTAGCATGGCCCAGGTCTAAAAACATGCCGGAAACCCGGGCTCAGCCCGGGTTTTTTGTTGCCGCCAGCGCCTCGACCTTTTGCCAGTGGGCTGCGGTCACCGGCATCACCGACAGGCGGGGCAGGCGGACGAGTTCCCAGCCGGCGAAAGCCGGGTCGGCCTTGATTTCTCTGAGGGTTACCGGCCAAGGCAGGCGGTAGCGGGGCACCACATCCACCACCAGGAACCTGTCGTCGCCAGCCGCCGGGTCGGGATAGGGCGGGCCGACCACTGCGGCTACGCCGACGATGGCCTTTTCGCCGCCGGTATGGTAGATGAAGGCCAGATCGCCGGCCGCCATCTTTCGCATATTCCCCAGGGCCCTGAAGTTGCGCACGCCGTTCCAGCGGTCGCGGCCCAGTCTTTCCAGGTCGTCGTAGCTGAACTCTGTCGGTTCGGTTTTAAGAAGCCAGTAGGCCATCGGCGGCACCTCCTTGTCTATTTTTAGCATTCCCCGCCGGCGACTTTCATCCCTGCCGGCAACGGCTTGCTTATCAGGCTATAACATTCCTCTATGAGTATGTGACAATTTACACGTAGGCTGACGGCCTATTGTTTGCTACAATTAAAAGTGAAATAATCGTACAGGAGGCTATGCTGTGAGTGCTACATTAAGCTGGTGGATCACCGGCCCTTTCATGTATTTGGCATTCCTGGTATGTGTCGTTGCCACCTTGAAGAAGGTTATCACCATCGCCAGGATGCCCCGCCATATCCGCTGGGACCTTTACCCGATTGCCCACGAAGGCTCGGCCGGTTCAAGCTTCCAGCGCAGCGAGTTCTGGACCCGGCCGCGGCCCTTTTCGTTGGCCTGCGAACTGGCCGAAATGGCCGAGGAAATTCTTCTTCTCAAGCGCACCTTTCTCTACAACCGCAAAATATGGCTCCTCTCCTATCCGATGCATGCAGGCTTCTACCTTATAACCGCCTGGCTGGGTCTGGTAACGCTCGGCGCCATCCTGGAGCTGACCACCGGTCTTACGATATCGGCGGCCTCGACCCTGTTTTGGGCCCAGGCGCTTAACGCCGCTACCGTGCTGGCGGGCGCCGGCGGCCTCCTTCTAGGTCTGTACGGCTGCCTCGGCCTCCTGTGGATGCGGCTGACTGACGAAAACCTGCAGGACTTCTCCTCGCCGGTCACTTTCCTCAACCTTTATCTGCTCATCGCCTTGTTCGCCGGCGGCTTGGCCGCCTGGCTGGTTAATGACCCGTCTTTCGTCCTGGCCCGCGGCTATGCCGTATCGCTGTACACCTTGCAGCCGATTACCCTGCCGCCGCTCATGACCCTCGAGGCCTTCCTGTTCGCCGTCTTTCTCATCTACCTGCCGTTCAGCCGCATGCTCCACCCCGCCGCCAAATACTTCTTCTATCACAACATCATGTGGGACGACGAGCCTCTGGTTGTCGGCGGCAGCCTCGACAAAGCCATCGGCGGCTATCTCAACTATAAGACGAACTGGGGTGCGCCCCACCTGAAGGCCGGCAGCTCCTGGCTCGAACAGGCCACCACCAACCCGACCAAGCCGCAGGAGGAGGGAAAATAGGCTATGAAGCAAAAAGTTCGCCTCAAAGATATCGCCAAACCGGCCGACGTGCTCTGCCCAATCGACCCGGCCGACCTCGCTCCCGTTCCCGGCTATGAGACCAAACCCTTCAAACCCCTCAAAGCCGACTGGCAGGAAAAATACGACTTCTCGCTCGACGGCTTTTCGGCCCTCAGTTTGCCCAAGCCGGCCAGTAAAGAGGAAGAGGACGCCATGGTCCGCAAATTCCTCAAAGGCCTGGAGCAGCTTTTCACCAGGGAGAACAACTGGACCTTCCTCCAGCCCACCTCCCTCAGCACCGATTACTGCGTCCGTTGCAACACCTGCAACGAGGCCTGCCCAATCTACACCGAGAGCGGCCGCCAGGACATCTACCGGCCCAACTACCGCTCCGAGCTGCTGCGCAAGATCTATCAGCGGTATTTCACCCCCGAGGGACGCCTCTTAGGCGGCTTCGTCGGCGCCGACGTCGACCTCAACTGGCATACGATTAACCGTCTGGCCGAGCTGGCCTACCGCTGCTCGATCTGCCGCCGCTGCGCCGCCACCTGCCCGGTCGGCGTCGACAACGGCCTCATCACCCGCGAACTGCGGAAAATCTTCGCCATGGAATTCGGCATCGCCGCCGAAGGCGCCCACAGGGGCGGCACCATGCGCCATCTGCAGACCGGCTCCTCCACCGGCATGACGCCGGCCGCCTTCCTCGACACCATCGAGTTTATCGAAGACATCATTGAAGAGAAAATCGGCCGCCGCATCAAAATCCCGGTAGACAAAAAAGGCGCTGACGTCATGGTTATCCATAACGCCGGCGAATTCGTCTCCTGGCCGGAGAACCCGGCTGCCTTCGCCATCCTGTTCGAAGCCGCCGGCATCGACTACACCCTGTCCAGCGAAGCCATGGGCTACGAGGGCGTCAATTACGGCGTCTGGTACGACGACGTCCAGTTCTCCCGCATCGCCATCGGCCAGGTCAAGGCCGCCAAAAACCTCGGCGTCCGCAAAATCGTCGTCGGCGAGTGCGGCCACGCCACCAAAGCGATCGTCGAGATCGCCGACCGCGTCTGTGTGGGCGACCTGGCCATTCCGCGGGAAGGCTGTCTGCCAATCCTCGAGCAGATGGTCACAAGCGGCGTCATCAAATTCGACCCGTCGAAAAACAACTTCCCGGTCACCCTCCACGACCCCTGCAACATGGTCCGCCTGATGGGCATCGTCCAGCCGCAGCGCACCATCCTCAAACATATCATGGCTCCCGGGATGTTCCGGGAGATGCCGAACGCCGGCCTCATGAACTACTGCTGCGGCGGCGGCAGCGGCTTCGCCGTCAACAACGTCCTCAACTTCCCCGAGTGGCGCGACAACATCTCCTGCCGCATGAAGGCCAAGCAGGTGCTGGAAGCCTTCCAGGACTGTCTTGACCCGGCCATTCCCAAGTATTACTGCGCCCCCTGCTCCAACTGCAAGGGCGCGGCCCGCGACGCCCTCCTGCAGCACTACGGGTTCCGCGACAAGTACAACATCATTTACGGCGGCCTGGTCGAGCTGATGGTCAACGCGATGGTGGGGGTTGAAAAACCCTTCATCACCTGGGAAGACGAGTTTTAGGTTTGTGCCTTAAACGATGGGGCCGTTGATAACCTACCATCTGCGGCGTTGCTCCTCGCCGGCGCGCTAGGCGTACGCAACCAAGTACGCCTAGCGGCCGCCTGCGGTGCGCCTTGCATCTGGAAGGTTCTGAACGGCCCGAGTAAATTATTGATCGAATTAAGTACGCGGCGCTGCACGCCCTGGGTGCGCCTAGCACCTAGGGGCTTCTGAACGGTCCGGGTAATCCATTAACCTAAGTACGCCGTCGCGGCCGTCTGCGGTGCGCCTTGCATCTGGAAGGTTCTGAACGGCCCGAGTAATCTATAATCGATTTAAGTACGCAGCGTTGCACGCCCTGGGTGCGCCTAGCACCTAGGGGCTTCTGAACGGTCGAGTAATCCATTAACCTAAGTACGCCGTCGCGGCCGCCTGCGGTGCGCTTTGCATCTGGAAGGTTCTGAACGGCCCGGGAAATCCAAGTTACAGCTGCCCAAAACACCCTCCGAAAAGGGTGTTTTTTATCACTAAAAATGACCGAGGGGCTTGCCAGAAGGTAAATTTCAGCTCGGTATTGAACATACTTTTTAGTAAGCGGCGATATGGTAGGAGGTAGAGTGTGAGGAGCATAGTGAAGCAGTATCTGGTCATCGCC
>JAEZLU010000312.1 GCA_023415075.1 Bacillota bacterium | reverse complement strand
AGTTTCTCGGCAAGAATTTCACGGTAAGGGCGTCGATGGGCCATCTGCGGGATCTGCCGAAGAGCCAGTTCGGCGTGGACATCGACAAGGGCTTTTCGCCCAAATACATCAACATCCGCGGCAAGGGTGACCTTATCAAAAGCCTTAAGGACGAGGCCAGGAAGGCCGGCTCGGTCTATCTGGCAACTGACCCTGACCGCGAAGGCGAGGCGATCGCCTGGCATCTGGCCCACCTGCTCGGCATCCCCGAGACCAGGGCCTGCCGCATCGAGTTTAACGAGATCACCAAACAGGCCATCCAGAAGGCTATCAAACAGCCGCGGCCCATTGACCTCTCACGGGTCGATGCCCAGCAGGCCCGCCGTATCCTCGACCGCATTGTCGGCTATAAGCTCAGCCCGCTGCTTTGGCGCAAGGTCCGCAAGGGCCTGTCGGCCGGACGGGTGCAGTCGGTAGCCGTCCGGCTGGTGTGCGACCGCGAGCGGGAAATTCAGGCATTCGTGCCGGAGGAATACTGGTCGATTACCGCCAAACTGAGGGAGAAGGCCAAGGCGCTGTTCGACGCCGATCTGGTGTCGGTCGACGGCAAGAAGGCCCAGGTGGGCGACGAGGCTACCGCCAAATCGATAACCGGCGACCTGGAGAAGGCAACTTACAAGGTGCAGGAGGTCAAACGGCGGGAGCGCCGCCGCAATCCGGCGCCGCCGTTCATCACCTCGAGCCTCCAGCAGGAGGCGGCCCGCCGCCTGGGGTTCACCGCCCGCAAGACGATGATGCTGGCTCAGCAGTTGTACGAAGGCCTCGATGTGGCCGGCATCGGCCCGGTCGGCCTGGTGACGTATATCCGCACCGACTCGACCCGGGTGGCGACGTCGGCCCAGGAGGAAGCCCGCAAGTTTATCGCCGGCAAGCACGGCAACAATTATCTGCCCGACAAGCCGCCGGTCTATTCAAGCCGCAACAACGCCCAGGACGCCCACGAGGCCATCCGGCCCACCAGCGTCGAGCTGACCCCCGAGGCGGTCGGCAAAAGCCTGGCCCGCGACCAGCTGCGGCTGTATACCCTTATCTGGGAGCGCTTCGTGGCCAGCCAGATGACGGCTGCGGTGTACGATACGCTGACGGTGGAGATTGCCGCCGGCCGCTACGGCCTCAGGGCTAACGGCTCGGTCCTCAAGTTCCCCGGTTTCCTGGCGGTGTATGGCGACAGCCGCGAGGAGGCCGAGAAGGACGCTCTGCTGCCCGAACTGGCCGAGGGCCAGACGGTCATGCTTCACAAGTTGCTGCCCAAGCAGCATTTCACCGAGCCGCCGCCCCGCTACACCGAGGCTTCGCTTGTCCGCATGCTGGAGGAGAAGGGCATCGGCCGGCCGAGCACCTACGCGCCGATCATCGAGACCATCCAGGGCCGCGGCTATGTGGAGAAGGCCGACAAGAAATTTCAGCCGACCGACCTAGGGTTTGTGGTCGTCGACCTTCTCAAGGAGTATTTCCCCGCTATCGTCGACGTCGACTTCACGGCCGAAATGGAGGACCGCCTCGACGGCATCGCCGACGAGAAGGTGTCCCGCACCAAGGTGCTGCAGGAGTTCTATGACCCGTTCGCCGTCACCCTGGCCAGTGCCGACGAGAAGATCGGCCATGTCGAGGTGCCGGCCGAGGTTTCCGACGTCAAGTGCGACGCCTGCGGCCGTTTTATGGTAGTCAAGCACGGCCGTTTCGGCAATTTCCTGGCCTGCCCCGGTTTCCCGGCCTGCCGCAACACCAAGCCTATCCTCAAGGAGACGGGGGTAAACTGCCCGCTCTGCCAGGGAGCGGTGGTCGAGAGGCGGACCAAGCGAGGCAAGGTTTTCTACGGTTGCGCCAAGTATCCGGAATGCTCGTTCACCACCTGGGACACGCCGCTCAAGGAAACTTGCCCGACCTGCGGCTCTTTCAAGGTGCGCCACAACTTCCCGCGGGGCCGCTTCATGCTGATGTGCGGTAACCCGGCCTGCCCGACCCGTGTCAATCAGCCCGAGGCCGCCCCCAAGGCCGCCAAGCGGCCGGCGACCAGGAAGACGACGGCCAAGTCGGCTGCCGCCAAGGCTACGGGGACGGCGAAGACGACGACGGTCGCCGGCAAACGGCCGGCGGCAAAGAAGAAGGCGACCGGTACCAAGAAAGCTGACGGCAAGAATGGCTAAAATCACCGTCATCGGCGCCGGTCTGGCCGGCAGCGAGGCGGCCTGGCAGGCCGCTGCCGCCGGGATCGAGGTCGAGCTGTACGAGATGCGGCCGAAGGTGATGACGCCGGCCCATCATACCGGCTTGTTCGCCGAGTTGGTCTGCAGCAATTCGCTGCGGGCGGCGGCTCTCGAGAACGCCGTCGGTCTCCTAAAGGAAGAGATGCGCCGGTTCGATTCGCTCGTCATGCAGGCCGCCGACGCCTGCCGGCTGCCTGCCGGCGGGGCCCTGGCCGTGGACCGCGAAGGCTTTAGCGCCTATATAACGAAGGCGCTGACCGACCACCCGCGGGTGCGGGTGATAAACGAGGAACTGACCGAGCTGCCGCCCGCCCGGCCACTGGTCGTTGCCAGCGGGCCGCTGACGTCGCCGGCGCTGGCGACCGCTTTGGCCGCTCGGACCGGCGAGGAGTACCTGTATTTTTACGACGCCGCGGCTCCGCTGGTGAGCGGTGATTCGCTGGGACTTGACAAAATCTACCGGGCGTCCCGCTATGACAAGGGCGATGCCGATTATCTCAACTGCCCGCTGACGAAGGCCGAATACGAGGTTTTCTGGCACGCGCTGACCGAGGCCGAGGGAGCGCCGGTCAAGGAGTTCGAGAAGGCGGTGTTTTTCGAGGGCTGCATGCCGGTGGAGGTGATGGCCGCCCGCGGCATCGATACACTGAGGTTCGGGCCGCTCAAGCCGGTCGGCCTCCGCGACCCGCGCACCGGCGAGGTGCCCTACGCCGTCGTCCAGCTCCGCCAGGATAACGCCGCCGCCAGCCTGTACAACATGGTAGGCTTCCAGACCCATTTGAAATGGCCGGAGCAGGAGAGGGTCTTCCGCCTGATCCCCGGCCTGGAAAAGGCCGAGTTCGTCCGCTTCGGGGTTATGCACCGCAACACGTACATAAATTCGCCCCGCCTGCTGGCGCCCACGCTGGCCCTGAAGGCCGAGCCGGATATTTTCTTCGCCGGTCAGATAACCGGGGTGGAGGGCTATGTGGAATCGGCCGCCGCCGGCCTGGTGGCCGGCCGCAATGCCGCCCGCCTGGTTTGCGGGCAGGAACCGCTCATTTTTCCGCCGGCCACCGCTCACGGGGCCCTCTGCCGCTATATCACCGAAGCCGAGCCGGCCCATTTCCAGCCGATGAATGTCAGCTTCGGGCTGCTGCCGCCGCTTACCGAGCGCATCCGCGACAAGAAGGAGAAGAACCGGCGGATCGCCGCCAGGGCGTTGGTGGAATTGCAAACATTTATCGGAAAAGTGTGAAAATTTTTTAGAAAATTTCGCTGCTGATTATTGCATAATTCAGACTAGTGTGCTAGTATAAATTAGTGATTTTTCCTAAGAAAAATCGACAAAAAGTGTGATAATATGGAAACTCCCGGCGCCCACATGGCGGACTTTTTCCGCTACCTCAAGGTGCAGAAAAACGCTTCGCCGCATACGCTTGCCAGCTACCGGACAGATATCGAGCAGTTTTTCGCCTTTGCCGCCGCCACCCAGGGGCAGGCCGAGGTCAAGCCGGCAACGGTCACGCCGATACTCATCCGGGCCTATCTCGCAAGCCTCAAAGAAGAGGATTACGCACGGCGCACCATTGCCCGCAGGATGGCCGCGTTGCGGTCCTTTTTTCGCTTTTTGTGCCGGGAAGAGACGCTGGCCGAGAACCCGTTCACGGCTGTCCGCTCGCCGAAGCTGGAGAAGAGGCTGCCGTCCTTCCTCGACCCGGGGGAGATGACCTGCCTGCTGGAGCTGCCGGCCAAGGATGTCCGGGGCCGGCGGGACGCCGCCATCCTCGAACTTTTGTACGCCACCGGCATGCGGGTAAGCGAGCTGGCCGGCCTGTCGCTGCGCGACGTCGATCTGGCTGAAGGCTACGCCCTGGTGTACGGCAAGGGGTCCAAGGAACGGGTGGTGCCGGTGGGCCGCAAGGCCAATAATGCCGTTAATCTGTACCTGGAGTTGTCGCGGCCCAAGCTATACGCCAAGGCCAAGGTTCAGCACGACAGCCTGTTCGTGAACAAGGACGGCGGCCCGCTGACCGACCGCAGCATCCGCCGGCTGGTCGACAAGTATGTCGAGCAGGCGGCGATTGCCAAAAAGGTCAGCCCCCACACCATCCGCCATACTTTCGCCACCCATCTTCTGAATAACGGGGCCGATCTCCGCTCGGTCCAGGAGCTCCTGGGCCATGTCAATCTGTCGACTACCCAGCTTTATACCCATGTGACCAAGGAAAGGGTCAAGGCGATCTACCAGCAGGCCCACCCGCGGGCCTAGGAGGTGAAAGAGTGTTTCATGCCACGACCATTGTGGCCGTGCGCCATAACGGCAAGACGGCCATCGCCGGCGACGGCCAGGTTACGTTCGGCCAGAATACCATTATGAAGCAGACGGCCAAGAAGGTCCGCCGCCTGTACCACGGCAAGGTGCTAGCCGGCTTCGCCGGCTCGGTGGCCGACGCGTTCACGCTGTTCGCCAAGTTCGAGCAGAAGCTCGAGGAATATAACGGCAATATGATGCGGGCAGCGGTCGAGCTGGCCAAGGAGTGGCGGCTGGACCGGGTGCTGCGTCGCCTGGAGGCGCTGCTCATCGTTACCGATGCCGAGCATCTGCTGATAATCTCCGGCAACGGCGAGGTCATCGAGCCGGACGACGGGGTTACGGCCATCGGCTCGGGCGGCCCATATGCCCTGGCGGCGGCCCGGGCGCTGATCGCCCATTCGGGGCTGGCGGCGCCGGATGTCGCCCGCGAGGCCCTGGCCATCGCCGCCGATATCTGCGTGTATACCAACCACCATATCACGGTGGAGGAATTGTAGCGAAGGGGGGAATATCTTGACTGAGTTGACGCCCAAACAGATTGTAGCCGAGTTGAACAAGTATATCGTCGGCCAACAGCAGGCCAAACGGTCGGTGGCGGTTGCCCTCAGAAACCGCTGGCGGCGCAAACAGCTGCCTGACGACCTGAAGGA
>JAEZLU010000304.1 GCA_023415075.1 Bacillota bacterium | reverse complement strand
ACGGCTTCTCGGTTCCCAAGTACGGAAAAGCCAAACAGGTCGGCAAGTGGGCGCCTCACCTACGGGACAGCCAACTGGTCGTCGTCTACCTTGACGAAGAAAGCCACCGCGGCGAAAACAAGCTTTTAATGCCGATCGGTGAAGCCATCGCCAAGCATCCCGACTGCCTGGCCGCCGAGTTTCTCGGCGCGCGTACCGACAGCAGCCGGGGTTTGCGCCTGGTCCAAGTGGCCATGAAGTATTTCTGGATCGAGCTTGAAAGCGCCAACGACTGGCGGGCCAGTTCCGGCGACGTCAAGACAAGCGTCAAGAAGCATGGCTGCGGTCAGCAGACCCGCCTGTTCTACCCGCTGTTCGCCATCGACTTTGTACCCGTCAACGTCAGCGGCAACGAAATCCGCTACGCCGTAGATTTCAGTTCGGCGCCCCTGGTCGGCGAACACGGCATTCCCGACCTGCTGCCGCCGGAAGTGGCCGCCCAGGAAATCAAGCAGATGGTCAACATCCTTTATTCCCGCAAATAAACGTTGACTGTGGCCGAGCATCGGCCGCAGTTTTTTTTTCGGCAAACGCAAGAAAATCCAATCCCGGCCGCTGCCGTTCGGATAAGATGAAAGTAACTTCAACGCATGAGGAGGCAACGATATGAGCAGCGATGCGGCCCGGGTGGCGGAACTTCACATGGAAGGCTCGGTAAACTGTTCGCAGGCCGTGCTGGCGGTCTACGGCAAATACTTCGGCCTGCCGGAGGCGACGGCCATTAAGGTGGCGACCGCTTTCGGCGCCGGCATGGGCAGGATGGGCGGCGTCTGCGGGGCGGTGACCGGCGCCTACATGGTGCTCGGCCTGACCTACGAGAGCGGCACCCCCGCCGCTCGCGGCGAGGTGTACGACCTTGTCCGCGAATTTAACAAACGCTTTATTGCCCGCAACGGCGCCCTCAGCTGCCGCGACCTCCTTGGTCACGACATCGGCAGCCCCGAAGGCCTCGATGCCATCCGCCAGCAGAAGCTGACCGCGACCGTCTGCCCCCGCTTGGACCGCGATGCCGGCGAAATTCTTGAGGAACTGCTGGCGGCAAGGCTGCCCAAGCCGAAACGCTGAAAGAAGAAGCCCGGCCGTATTTTGGCCGGGCTTTTGCTGTCCCGGAGCGTTTAGCGTTCGTATTGCCCGGGGGTGATGCCAAACTTCTTCTTGAAGGCCCGCTGGAAATGGCTCTGGTCGCAAAAACCGGTCTCAAGAGCCACCTCGACCAGCGGGCGGCCGGCGGCCAGCAGATCGGTAGCCTTTCGCAGACGGGCCTGCAACTGGTAAGTGTGGGGCGGTACCCCGGTCACCTTGGCGAAGACGCGGGCCAGGTGGAAGCAGCTCAGGCCGCCGACTTCCGCCAGCTTGTCAAGGGAGACATTCTCGCCCGCGCACTCCTGCAGATAGTCGCACACCCGGGCTACCGCGGCCTGCTCGTCGCCCAGGGGCGCTGGCGTCAGCCCCGGCTCGGCGTGGCGGGCCCATAGCTTGGTGAAAACGTCCAGCAGCAGGCATTCTTTAGCCAGAGTGGTTTCCGGCGCGGCCATCGCCTGATGGGTTGCCAGGATAAGCCTGGCCAGCTCGGGGTCGGTAAACACCGGCTGCCGCAGGTGTAGCTGCCGGCCGCCGATTTTGGCCGTCAGCTCCTCGATGAGCGCCGGCGCGAGCCGCAATGAGCGGCTGGAATAACTGTGGCCGACCGGTACGCCGCCGCTGTGGGCCTCGCCGTAGTTTACCACGACGATGTCGCCGGGCGCAACCCAGTATTTGCCCTGCCTGGTCTCGTGGCAACGCACTCCGGCTTCGGCCACGCCGAGGCTGAATACCCAGTGGATATGGCGGGCCACCGGGCGGGTAACCTCGACGCCCTGATACAGTTCCAGGTTGGGCAGGTCGCGAACCCGCAAAAAGCGGATTTTCTCTTTTGCCACAGTTCTCATCACCACCTGCAAGAAAATACAATAAATCCGGTCACTGCGCCCCTAAACTGAGGATAGCAGCCAAAGCCATATAAACTCATTATACCAGATTAAGGCAATTGACGGCTAGCCGCTTGGGGGGATCAGCGTGAGCGGGATCGACAGCCGGAACGCTGCCGGCGACCGCTATTTCCATTATCAACTGCCTCGCCGACAGGGGAAATGGGATGCCTGGTCGAATTATAACAAGTGGTTAGGGTTTTCCGGCCGCCTGTCGTAGACATTAGTAATCGGAAATGCACCAATGATTGGTGGAAGAATCGGAGGACATATGAAAACAATCGCAGTACTGACAAGTGGCGGCGACTCGCCGGGCATGAACGCCGCCATCCGGGCCGTCGTCAGGAGCGGCATCCACCAGGGATACCGGGTCTACGGCGTTGAACAAGGTTACGAAGGTGTGCTCGCCAACGAGTTCAAACTTATGAACTCCAACTCGGTGGCCGGCATCATCCAACTGGGGGGGACGGTGCTCAAAACCGCCCGCAGCGAAACCTTCAAGACCGACGCCGGCTTCGCCTCGGCCGTCAAAATCCTCAAGGAACGCGAAATCGACTGCCTTGTCGTCATCGGCGGCGACGGTTCGATGCGGGGGGCGGTGCGCCTTGCCGAAGCCGGCATTGCCACTATGGTCATTCCCGGGACCATCGACAACGACATGGCCGGCACCGAATACACCCTTGGCTTTGATACCGCCCTCAACAATGTTCTCGACGCCGTCAACAAAATCCGCGACACCGCCGCTTCCCACCAGCGGGTGGCCGTCGTCGAAGTCATGGGCCGCCATGCCGGCCATATCGCCCTGACGG
>JAEZLU010000123.1 GCA_023415075.1 Bacillota bacterium | reverse complement strand
AGTTAATATTACTTTGCAGCGACTTGTTAGCTGATTTATTCATGGGGAGGTGCCGGCGTGCGCTGGGTCACCAAAAAGTTTCTCCTGTTCGAGGCACGGCCGGGGATGATCCTGGCGCGACCGGTTATGTCCCAGACCGACAACGTGCTCATAAGTGAGAACACCGTCCTCAGCGAACAGCTCTTAACCCTCCTCGCCACCTGGGGCGTCCAGGATGTTACCGTCAAGGAGCCCCTGCTGGCGACCGAAGACAACCCCTTCAGCCTGGTCTCCGAAGCCCAGATATTCAGCGATAACCACGCCGTAATCGTCCAGGACCTGCGGGAAGCCTTCGAACATACCCGCTACTTTAAGGAAGTTCCCCTGGCCAGAATGAACGAACTCGCCGATCAGGCGACCGAGACGCTTATCAACTCCAGCGGCGTCATAAGTCACCTGTCCAATATCCGGACAACCGACGACTATACCTTCCGCCATTCAGTCAACGTCGGCATAATCGCCGGCGTCATCGGCAAATGGCTAGACATCAGGGGCCGGGAGCTGCGAAACCTGGTGCTGGCCGGCCTGCTGCACGATATTGGCAAAACCCAGATACCGCTTGAGATCCTAAACAAACCCGGGCCGCTAACGGCCGGCGAAATGGCGATCATGCAGGACCACCCCTCACTCGGGTTCGAGCTCATCAAAGGGGCGGCCACCAAGCTGCCGGACTCGGTCATCCTCGGCGTCTGGCAGCATCACGAGCGGATGGACGGCCAGGGTTACCCATTCGCCCTGTCCGGGGATGAAGTAAGCCACTATGCCCGGATAATCGCCGTCGCCGACATCTACGACGCCATGACCTCGGATCGCGTGTACCGCAAAGCCGTAACCCCCTTCAGCGTTGTTGACGACGTATTTAGAGAGATGTTTTCGGCCCTCGACCCGGCGGTTACCGTACCCTTCCTCACCCGGGTCAAGGACTCGCTGATCGGCTACGTTGTCCGCCTGTCTGACGGTACCCAGGCACGGGTTATCTACCTCGACCGGGACCGGCCGGCCCAGCCGGTGGTCAGGCTGGCCGACGGCCGCTATCTCGACCTGGAAAAAAACAAAGCCCTCAGCATCACCGAGGTCGTTGCCTCCGGCTGACCTTGCCAACCAAAAACTCCCGCCTTAAAGACGGGAGTTTTCATATCAGCGGGAAGTCAGCCGCGAGGCCAGATAGGCCGCTATTGTTTTTCTGATGGCCGGGACGGCTGGCGAGGGCGGCAGCGACGCCAGTATGGCCTCGGCGTGGCCGCGGGCGGCGATGGCTGCCCGCGTCCAGGGGAAGCAGATATCGTACAGCCAGCTCAGCATGATAAGCTTACGGTCGTCGGCCGTCCTGATCGCGTCGTAGGAAAGCATCTCGCCGGCGATCAGCCCGGCCTCGAGGGCCGGTGTACAGCCGGCGGCCGGTGGTGACGGCGGCAGCACCCGGTAGATGTCGAGCTTGTCGGCGTCGCGGATTATCTGGCCGAAAAGCGTCAGCCGTTCATCCGGCTGGGGCGGCAGAGCGATGGCGTTGTGCCAGCGGACCGCATAGGCCATTGCCGACCAGTCGGCTTCGCTGAGCATGGCATCCACGCCTGCGGCCTTGAGTTCCTCAACGCCGAGCCGTCCATGGTCCACCGAAATGCGGTCGCGGAATGTGCGGTAAACCGTCGCCTGCTTGAAGCGGCCGACATCGTGGCAAAGGCCGACGGCTTCAGCCATTGCGAGCTCCGGCGCGTCCAGGCCGAGCGAGGCGGCGATCTCCCGGCATATACCGGCCACGATCAGGCTGTGCTCCTCTTTTTGCAGTACCATCGACTGGATTTCTTGGTCGCCTGTATAAAAAGATTTTGCATAAGTTGCAAACCAGCTTTTCAGATCATTGAGTACCTTGGCGTCCAAAACGGCGGCATCTCCTTTGCGTAAAACCATCCATACCAGCATAGCACCTTTGGCCGGCGGAGGCAAGGCAGGCCGGCTCCGGCCGGGTAAGCTGCCTGGGACTTTGGTCCTAGTTAGTCGGTACTTTAGTTCGAAGGAAACGGCGACCAGCTGGGCCAATTCTATTCATCACCGCAAAAAGAGGCAAGCGGCGGATATTGGAGGAAGCGGCATGAACACGAGCGAGCTTAAGGAAGTTAACCCGGTGCGGTGGGACACCTTCACCAACAAGATATACTTCGATTTAGACAAAGGCTCGGTTCGTGGCCGGCTGATCATCACGCGGGACGCCGACGGCAAGATCGACATGAGTCTGGTGAAGGAAGGACCGGTTAGCCTGCGCCAGGCGCCGTAATCTTAGGCTGTACACAGGGCGGTTACCCCAAATAGGGTAGCCGCCCTGTTTTTTTATGTGCCGGACCAAAATAAAAAAGAGAAAAAATAGGAAAATCGCCGGCAAGGACCAAATTTTCCAATAAAATGATTTGAAAGGCGGGGAATCATGAAAACAAAGATATGGTGGCCTCCTGTCGCAAGCTTTTTAGTTTTAGTGGTAGCACTGGGCTTTGCCGGTCTGGTCCAGGCCAGGGGCTTGTCCGGGGCGCAGTTCGACCAGCCGCTCCTCATCACCTCTATCGGCCAGAGCGCCGATGGCCAGATGGTCCGGGTCCTCGCCCAGCGCGGCAGCCTGAACTTCAGTTACGATTCGCTGGCCGGCGCCGACGCTGTCAGCGGCTACCGGACGCTTGTCCTGGTAGTCGGTGGCAGTTCCAAAGGACTGGGAGCGGCCGGTATCGACTCCGACCAGGAAGAACGGCGGGCTCAGGCCTTGATTGACGGCGCCAAAAGCAGCGGCGCCCAGATTATCGTCATGCACGTCGGCGGCGAAGGCCGGCGCGGCGAACTCACCGACCGTTTCATCCGCAGTACAGCCCCCAGGGCCGATTACCTCATCGTCGTTGCCGACGGTAACGCCGACGGCATCTTCAGCCAACTGGCCGGCGACAGCATTCCTGCCGACTTTCCCGGATCGGTCACCGAAGCCGGCGGCTACCTGAAGGCGGCCTGCAGATAACCGCAGCCCACGACTGTTAGGAGGAATCCGGATGCCTGCGGAAATCATTCTTGCCGGGGTTACCCTCGTCGTTTTTCTGGGCTGCGTCCTAGCCCTCAAACTGCCTGTCGGCCTGTCGCTTGCCGCCACCAGCGTGGCCCTGGCGGCGACCGCCGGCCAGGGTTTGCCCCTCAGGCACCTGGTCGAGGGTATGTTTGGCTATATCGACGTCGCTCTTGTCCTCTTCACGGCGATGATCTTCATGAAGGTCATCGAGCGCAACGGCCTGCTTGAGCGGCTGACCCGCGACCTTTTGCTGCGGTTCGGCCAATCGCCGCTGGCCATGCTGACCGTGCTGACGCTTATCATCATGTTCCCGGGGGCGATAACCGGCTCCTGCACCGCCTCGGTGCTCAGCACCGGCGTCCTGCTGGCGCCCGTGCTGCTGGAGATGAATATGCCCAGACACATCGCCGGGGCAATCATCGCCATGGCCTCGGTCTACGGCATGATCGCGCCGCCGGTCAACATCATTGTCATGATAATCGGCGGCGGCATTGACATGCCATACGTCGGCTTCGACCTCATTCTTCTCTTGGTTACCGTCCCGCTGGCCGTGCTGACCACTATCTTCCTTGGCTACAAATATGCCCGCGGCACCGATCTTAAAGCGGCCGTCGGCACCCTCGAACAGAACGCCGGCAGCCAGGAGAGTCTGCTGCTTTACCTGCCGCTGGCGATTATCGTCGTCCTGATGATCGGTCCCAAAGCCCTGCCTGGCATATTCCCCGACCCCCGGCTGCCGCTAACCTTCATTCTCGGCAGCCTGGCCGGCCTGCTCGTCGGCCGGCGGTTCGCCATCCTCCAGGCCGCCCGAGAGGGCGTCAGCGAAATCCTGCCGGTCATGGGTATCCTTATGGGTGTGGGTATGCTGCTGCAGGTCCTCACCCTGACCGGCCTGAGGGGCTACATCGCCGTCGGCAGCCTCAGCCTGCCATCTTACCTGCTGCTCCTGAGCATCGCCGTCAGCCTGCCGCTGTTCGGCGGCATCTCGGTTTTCGGCGCTTCCAGCATCCTCGGCGTTCCTTTCATCCTCGCCTTCCTCGGCCAGGATCTCATCGTCACCGCCACCGCCTTGTCGCTGATCGCCGCCATGGGCAGCTTCACGCCGCCGGTGGCGCTGACGGCGGTGATCGCTGCCCAGGTGGTGGGAGAACCCAACTACCTGAGAATCGTCAAGCCGCTCATCCTACCGGCCCTTGTGGCCGTCGCCATCGGTGTCCTGATGATCGCCTACGCCACGCCGCTTGCCAAAATCATTCTCTAGGAGGGCCGACCATGATAACCCTCGTCTACCGGCTCATCGTCATCCTGATAGCCGCCCTGGTCGCCTGGGAGTTGTGGCGGCAAACCGACATCAAGGCCCAGGCAACCGCCGCCCTTGTTCTCATTCCGCTTCTGCTGCGGGCCGCCATGCTGGTCTAGGAGGATAAACCATGACAGGAAGCAAAAAATCGGCCGTGTTTTTCCTGGCGCTGGCCTTGGCCATCGTCGCCGCCGTGGCGCCGCAGTTTACCCGCATGCACACCGCCGAGCCGCTGAAGAAAGGTCCGGGGGTGACGGCCGTCAAGCAGCTAAGCGACTATTTTTCCGGTCTCAAAGGCATGCCGGGGGATACCGAAGTCATCGTCCTCGACAGCGGCCGCCCCGGCGGCGCCGTCCTTGTCCTCGGCGGCACCCACCCCAACGAACCGGCCGGCTATATAAGTGCCGTCCTCCTGGCCGAGCGGGCCAAGCCGCTCCAGGGCAGGCTGATAGTCATCCCGCGGGCCAACGCCAGCGGCTTCACCCACAACGATTACGCCGAAGGCTCCCCCCAGCGGTTTACGCTGGCGACGCCGTCCGGCGAACGCTGGTTCCGCTACGGGTCGCGGGCCACCAACCCCGTCGATCAGTGGCCGGACCCCGACATATACGTCCACGCCGCTTCCGGCCAGAGACTGTCGGGCAGCGAGACCCGCAACCTTAACCGCGCCTATCCGGGCCGGCCCGACGGCACCCTAACCGAGAAGGTGGCCTACGCCATCGTCCAGGTCATCAGACAGGAGAAAATCACCCTGGCCATCGACCTCCACGAAGCCTCGCCGGAATACCCGGTAATCAACGCCATCGTCGCCCACGAGAAGGCAATGGATGTCGCCGCCGTGGCGGTGCTCGACCTGGAAATGGAAAAAATAAAGATCGGCCTCGAACCTTCGCCGAAGACGCTGCGCGGTCTGTCCCATCGCGAGTGGGGCGACGCCACCGGCACGCTGGCTATCCTGATGGAAACGGCCAACCCGTCCCAGGGTCGGCTGCGGGGCGCCACCAGCGAGCAGCTTGTACTTACAGGCAAGGATCCGATGTACCTGCGGGCCGCCAGGCTCGGCCGCCTGTTCATCCCCTATGATGCTAACGGCCAGGACCTCAGCCTGCGGGTCGCCAGACACGTCACCGCCGTAAACGTCCTTGTCCGCGACGCCTTTGAAAAAACGCCCCAGCAGGCCGTCATCCTCACCGGCATACCCTCGTACGGCGAAATCACCAAAAAAGGCGTAGGCGCCTTTTTATAAAAAAATAGGAGGGTCAACCGTGAAACGAAAATGGTCTAAAGTTCTTACCTGGGTAACTGCGGTCGTGTTCTCCCTCAGCATACTCGGCGGCCTCACCCCTGTCGCCACCGCCGCCGGCCCTGACCAGGGACCGCCGGCCAAGCGCGACGTCATCGCCGTCAGCGGCGTGGTCGCCGCCGCCCATCCCCTGGCGGCCCAGGCCGGGGTGGAAATCCTTAAAAAAGGCGGCAACGCCTTCGACGCCGCCATCGCCACCTCCTTCATGCTCAACGTCGTCGAACCAAACGCCTCCGGCATGGGCGGCGGCGGCTTCGCCGTCATCTATGTGGCCAAAGAAAAGAAAACCTACATGATCGACTACCGGGAAATGGCTCCGGCCAAAGCCCGCCCCGACATGTACGCCCTTGACGACAGCGGCAAAGTATTAAACGACGCCCCAGTGACCGGCTACTACGCCTCGGCCGTGCCCGGCCAGCTGCGTGGCATGGAGCTCCTCCACGGCAAATTCGCCACCATGAAGTGGGCCGACCTCATCACCCCGGCCATTCGCCAGTCCGAAGCCGGCCTGCCGGTATCCAAGAACCTGAACGGCATCATCGCCGACGAAGTGAACCGGCTGGAAAAATACTCGCCCAGCCTCGACTGGTTCGGCAAAGTCTACTTCAAAGATGGCCTGCCCCTCCAGCCGGGCGACACCCTGAAAAACCCCGAGCTGACTGAAAGCCTCAAAAAGGTGGCCCAGGGCGGGGCTGACGTCTTCTACAAAGGCGAAATAGCCGATAAGATTGCCGCCTTCTACGCCAAGAACGCCGAAGGCTGGATAACCAAAGCCGACCTCGCCGCCTACCGGGCTAAAATGCGCGAACCGGTCACCACTACCTATCGCGGCTACACCCTGGTGACCGTGCCGCCGCCCTCCTCCGGTGGCCTGACTGTTGCCAACATTCTCAACATCATGGAAAACTACGACGTCGCCAAAATGGGTCGCGGTTCCACCCAGTTCCACCACACCTTCCTGGAAGCCCAGAAGCTGGCCTACGCTGACCGCTCCCGCTACATGGCCGACTCCGACTTCGTCAAGGTGCCGATGGCCGAACTGGCCGGCAAACCCTACGGTGCCAGCCGCGCCAAGCTAATCAGCCCTGACGCTGCCAACAACGCCGTCAAGCCAGGCGACCCCAAACCCGGCTCAGGCAGCACCACCTCTTTCTCGGTCGTCGACAAGGAAGGCAACATGATCACCGTCACCCAGACAATAAACTACTTCCTCGGGGCCGGCGTCGTGCCTGACGGCACCGGTATCCTGATGAACGACGAGATGGACGACTTCGTTGCCAACAACCCCGAGTCGGTGAACGCCCCGGCGCCCGGCAAGCGGCCGCTCAGCAGCATTACCCCCACCATCGTCCTCAAGGACGGCAAGCCGTTCATGACCCTCGGCAGCCCGGGCGGGCCGCGGATAATCAGCACCGTCGCCCAGGTTGTCATGAATGTCGTCGACTTCAAGATGGATCTGCAGACCGCCATCAACGACCCGCGGCTGCACACTGCCAATGCCCCTGTCGCCCAGCTTGAGCAGGCAATTGACAAAGCCACTCTCAACGAACTGACGGCCTGGGGCCACAAGCTCAACCTGCGGCCCGAACTATCCCTGTACTTCGGCGGCGCCCAGGGCATCATGATCCTGCCTGACGGCCGCCTTCACGGAGCCGCCGACCCGCGCCGCCTCGGCCAGGCTTTCGGTTACTAGTATCTTACGGGCTTAATAAACATACAAAAAGGGGAGTTCGCTCCCCTTTTTGTATTTGCCGCGAAAGCGGCCGTTTGCAGGAAAAATAGGTAAAATGAGGAATTTTAAGGCTTAGAGGTGTAAATATGAGAATATTCCTGCTGACTCTGCTGGCGCTGCTTTTCGCCGCCCTGACGGCCACGGCTGCGCCGGCTGCCTTCAGGCTGCTGCCCGACAGCCCCTACGCCACTGAAGTCTACCTAATACAAGGCGCTAACTCCGGCCCGGCCGCCCTGGTGCTCGGCGGCGTCCATGGCAACGAACCCGCCGGCGCCGTCGCCGCCGAGGCTGTGAGCCGCTTCGCCGTCAGCCGCGGCACCCTCATCGTCGTTCCCCGGGTCAATAAGCTGGCCCTGGCCGCCGGCACCAGAACGCTGCCGGCGATCGGCGACGTCAACCGGGCTTATCCCGGCCGTCCGGACGGCGAACCGGCCGCCCGCCTGGCCGCCGCCGTAGAAGACCTGATAAAGACCTACCATGTTTCCCTGGTAATCGATCTGCACGAAGCCCGCACCTTCCACCGCCTCGATCAGTCGTCCCTCGGCCAGCTGGTGCTGTTCGCCGCCAACGACCGTAGCGCCGAACTGGCCTTGGACGTTGTCGATCACATCAACGGCGGGCTGAGCGATCCCGTCAAAAAGTTTGATTTCGAGGCCCATCCCATCCCCGGCAGCGCCGCCTATTACGCCGGCCGTCTCGGGCTGGCCGCCTTTACCGTCGAAACAAGCGGCCAGCAGCCGTTGGCCGAACGGGCGAGCCAGCATGAAGCCATCGTCCGTTATCTCCTGGCCCGGGAAGGACTGGTCGTCGAATGATTGCCACTGGCGGCTACCTGGCTCTGGGCGGGCTTTTCCTGCTTATGATCGGCCTGTACGCCTGGGAAAAGCGTCGGCATGAAGCCAACCTGCAGGCCATCGCCCTGCGCATCCATGTCAACGGCAGTCGCGGCAAGTCGTCGGTCACCCGGCTGATCGCCGCCGGCCTAAGGGCAGGCGGTCACCGGGTGGTAGCCAAAACCACCGGCTCGGCCGCCCGGATTATCCTGGCCGACGGCAGCGAGCAGCCGCTACGGCGGCGGGGGCTGGCCAACATCCGCGAACTCATCGCCTTCGTCCGCCTGGCCGCGGCCGGCAGGGCCACGGCGATCGTCGCCGAGTGCATGGCCGTGCGGCCCGAACTGCAGCGCTTTGCCGAGGCCAGCCTGCTGAAGTCCCAGATCGGCGTTATCACCAATATCCGCCTTGATCACGAAGAGGTGATGGGTCCGGGCCTGGTCTCGATCGCCCGGGCCCTTGCCAACACCATTCCGGCCGGCGGCATTCTCGTGACGACCGCGGCGGCCGCCGCTCTGCTGGAAGCGACCGGCCTGCCTGGCGGCACCCTGGTATCGGTTGCCGATGATCTGTCGGCCGAATGCCTTGAAGGCTTCGAATACGCCATATTCCCGGAAAATATTGCCCTGGCCCTGGCGGTCTGTGAGCTGGCCGGCGTCGACCGGCCCACTGCCCTCGCCGGCATGCGCCAGGCCGAGCCCGACCTGGGCAATGTCAGCCTGCATACTTTTCCGGTTGCCGGCAAGACGGTCACCCTGGTCAACGCCCTGGCCGCCAACGATCCCGAGTCGACTCGCCTGCTCTGGCAACAGTACGTGGAGGGGGCGGCAGCCGTTCTTCTCAACTGCCGCCCGGACCGCAAGTACCGCACCACCCAGCTGGCGGCCACCTTTGCCGCCATCCACCGCGGTCCCTACCTGGTGGCCGGCGACTGCGCCTTCGGCCGCCGCCAGCTTGTCAATTGCGGCGTCGACCCGGGCGCCATCCGTCTGCTGCCACCGTCGCCGGCCCTCGCAGACGTGCTGGCGGCCGCCGGCGAAGTAGCCGGCGAGCGGCTGACACTATTTGCGGCCGGCAACGTCCGCGGCCTCGATCACCTGCCCATCTGGCGGCAAACAGGAGCTACAAACCAATGCACCTGCTCTTTTTAGGCATCATAATTTCCCTATTCATAAGTGAAGCCACCGGCTATTCGCCCGGCGGCATCGTCGTCGTCGGCTACCTGGCCTTCTTCTTTGCCTATCCTGCCTGGCTGGCCGGCACGCTGGCCGCGGCCCTGGTGACTCTGCTGTTCGCCCGCCTGCTGGAGCGGCGACTGCTGCTCTACGGCCGCCGGCAGTTCGCCGTCTATATCCTCATCGGCATGCTTGTCGGCCAGGGGGCGATGCTGGCGACCCGCGGCGGCGCTTTGGCCGATTGGGGCCTGCTGGTAATCGGTTACCTGGTGCCCGGCCTCATCGCCCGCGACTTTGCCCGCCAGGGCATTACCGCCACCCTGCTCGTGCTGGCGCTGGCGGTTAGCCTGACCCGCCTGGCGGCGCTGGCCGGCGAGGGATGGCTGTGGTGAGCCGTTGGCGCCTGGTCGGGCTTATAGCGGTCAGCCTTGTCGTTTTAGCCGCCTGCCGGCAGCTTGTCTACCTGACGCCGGCCGACGACTACGAGCTGAAAGCGGCCGCCGTAGCCAAGACCATCGCGGCTCAGGCAGTCATCGGCGAACGGCTGGTGGGCCCGGAATATACCGAGATTACCACGACCCTCGGACCGCTGGTAGCCAAACAGCTGTCGCAGCACGCTGACTTCGCGGCCGTGGCCGTTCAGCTCCTGGTCGAGGCCGGTGTCCGCAAGGGCGATAGAGTGGCCGTGAACCTGTCCGGCTCGTTTCCGGCTCTCAATATCGCCGTGCTGGCGGCAATAACCGCCATCGGCGCCGAACCGGTCATCACCAGCTCGGTGGGGGCCTCGACCTGGGGCGCCACCGACCCGGACTACACCTGGCCGGATATCGAGAAAACCCTGGTGGCGGCAGGCATCTGGCAGTGGCGCTCGGCAGCCGTCTCCCTTGGCGGCGTAGGCGACCGCGGCGGCGGCCTCACCCCTGAAGGCGTGGCTCTGGCCCGGGCGGCGGCCGGGCGGGCCGGCGTACCCGTGCTGGTGCCGGCCGACCTTGGCGAGGCCATCGAAAAACGACTGGCCGTCTACGGCCAGAGTGGCGACCTGCCGGCCGTCCTCGTCAACGTCGGCGGCAATCAGGTCATCTTCGGCGCTCATGGTCATCGGGCCCCGCTGCGGCAAGCCCTCACCGCCGGCTACCTGCCCAACTTCGCCGTCCCCGACGGCCTTGCCGCCCCCTTCATCGCTTCCAACCGCCCGGTTATCCATCTGCTGAACGTCGTCCAACTGGCCGCTGCCTATGGCGTCAAAGCCGACAACCCTCCCGGCACCAGCGAGGTAATGTATAAGAGAACCATTCCCCCGGCGGCCAGAGTGCTTATCGCCTTATGGCTGGGTGCCGCCGGCTGGCTGCTGTGGTACGGCGGCCGCAAGAAAGAGTGGTGGAACGGGCCATGCCGTTATTGAACAACATAAGCTACCGTCCGGCCCTCCTCGGCCTCTTCTTTATCGCTATGGCCCTGCTGGCGCCGGCCATGCTGAGCGTCAAAGCCTTCGGCATATTCCCGCTGATGGAGCGCAGCCTGGTGGATGGCAGCAGCGGCGCCCTGCTGATGGCCGCCTTCCGCCTCGTCGCCCTGAACACCTTGCGGGCCCTGCCCCTTTACAGCGGCACCCTGCTTCTGGCCCAGGGGCTCGGCATGCTCCAGGGCGGCTTTTCCCGCATCCTGTGGGGTGTGCCGCTTGTTATAATCCCGGTGGCCTATGAAGTGATTAAACGGCTGTACGGCGTCACCTACGATTTCGGCATTCCGGCCATCAGCCTCACTCTCGCCATCCTGCTGATGACCAGGCTCGAAAACATGACCAGGAAGACCGTCCACAAAATCCTCGTCCTGGCCCTGCTGCTGTTCGGCGTGGAGTGGCTGGACACCATGCCGGCTCTCAGCGGCTACTGGTTCGGCCGCGGCGAAATTTCCACCGATATCAAGAAAATAGCCGCCTTTCTCGAAGCCGAAGAAATCCTTAACATCACCGGCGCCACCCTGTTCATTGTCGGCACGGTCAACTCCTTCATCCTGGCGCGGCTGCTCAGCGTCTACACCCGCGAACTCAAACTGGCCGAGCAGGGACAGCTCGACAGCGAGCTTAAACTGCGGACGCTGGAAAACCGGGCCCTTCAGGAGAGGCAGTCGCTCGTCCATGACCTGAAAACGCCGCTGACAACCATCCAGGGGCTGGCAGGCGTGTTGGCGGTGGCCGACATTGGCGACGCCAACCGCGAATACGCCCGCCGCATTGTCGAGGCCGGCGACAAGATGAACAACATGATCGGCGAGATGTTGCGCGACGACATCCGCCAGGTGATATGCGTCCGCGAGCTTGTCGATTACGCCGCCGCCCACGTCCCGGGCCTCGGCAACCTCAAGAGCTACCGCCTGGAAGCGGTCGGGGCGCCGCCGCTGGTAGAGGTAAACAAAATAAAGATGGCCCGGGCCATCGTCAACGTACTGGAAAATGCCCTTGAAGCGGTCGACGGCGCCAGCGGCGAAGTCTGCCTGAAGATCACCGCCGACGGCGGCCAGGCGGTCATCGAGATCGCCGACAACGGGCCTGGCATTAACCCGGCCCACGCCATCCTGGTATGGGAACCGGGATTCTCCACCAAAACCTCATCCGGCTTCGGTCTGCCGTTCGTGCGAGACACTGTCGAAAGAAACGGCGGCGCTATCAGCATCGACAGCGCCGCCGGCCGGGGAACACGAGTGCTTATTAGTCTGCCGGAGGTAAGCTCATGACCGACCGACCGTTAACCCTGCTGGCCGTCGACGACGACCAGGACATCCTTTTCACCCTCGAGGCGATCGGCAAGACCCTCGGCTGGCGGGTCCACACCGAGCGGGACGGCAAACTAGCCTGCGAAAAGGTAACAAACCTCCAGCCCGATCTCATCCTCGTCGATTACCACATGCCGGGGCTTGACGGCCTGTCGACCGTCAAGGCTATCCGCAGCCGCGACCGCAAAACGCCGATTATTGTCCTCACCGTCGATGAGCGCCAGGAGGTGGCCGACCGCTT